>JAZRXU010000068.1:0-7052 GCA_045600345.1 Candidatus Cryptobacteroides sp.
GTTAATAATTGTCATCTCCCAATGGTAGCGGCCTTGCCGGTCCTGGAGATTGGTGCGTTCCGGGCAGTCTGAAGTAGTCCTTATATATAATATATAGTCTGGAGTCTTGCGGATTTGAACCCTGAACAGCAAAAAAGTTCGTAAACCTGCTGACTAACGTTTAGAGAACTGGAAGCGACGACGTGCGCCAGGCTGACCTGGTTTCTTACGCTCAACCTCTCTAGAGTCACGAGTCAGCATACCAGCTGCTTTGAGGGCTGGACGGTAAGCCTCTTTGTCCACTTCGCAAAGTGCACGGGCGATACCGAGCCTCAGTGCCTCAGCCTGACCTTTGATTCCGCCACCGTCAAGGTTGGCTTTAACGTCAAACTGACCTACAGTACCGCTAATTTCGAATGGCTGGTTTACAACATACTGGAGAGTCTCCTCTTTGAAGTAGGCTGCAAGCTCACGGTCGTTGATAACGACGTTGCCTTTACCTGGGGTAATGTAGACGCGAGCAACTGCTGATTTACGTCTTCCAAGGGCGTTTGTAATTTTCATGCTCTGCATTTTTACATTTCGTTCAACTTAATCTCTTTAGGGTTCTGTGCCTGGTGTGGGTGCTCTGGACCTGCATAAAGGAACAGGTTGTTGATGAGCTTGTTACCAAGACGATTCTTAGGAAGCATACCCTTAACTGACATCCTGAGGAGCTGAGTTGGTTTCTTCTTGAGCAACTCTTTTGGAGTGATGAAGCGCTGGCCACCTGGATAACCGGTGTAACGCACATACACACGCTCGTTCATTTTCTTACCTGTAAGTCTCACCTTGTCAGCGTTGATGACGATGATATTGTCACCACAGTCAACGTTAGGGGTGAAGCTTGGCTTGTTCTTACCACGGAGGACAAGAGCAATACGGCTGGCAAGACGTCCGAGCACCAGATCAGTTGCGTCGATGACATACCACTCTTTCTTTACTTCTGCCGGCTTGACAGAAATAGTTTTGTAGCTTAGTGTGTCCACTGTCTTGAAATTTTTTGGTTAATACTATAATTTATACTGCGTTCCCTATATACCATAGGGGGCACAAAGGTAGCAATAAAAATCGGTTTGGCAAAAAATTTTCAATACCGGTCCCATTCCCCCGCCAGCATTTCAAGGCATGTGTCATACCTCAGATGGTAATTGACCATGATACCGTCATACAGTTCCACATGCATGACATCCGCACTGTCACCATTGTCTCCACGGAACACAGGATTACCCCTGGAGCAATTGTCAAGCTGATATGACGCTATATTATCAAGCTTTTCTTTAGATGTAACCGGAGTAAACATGTAACGATACATTGGATCCAGAACCTTGGCATCATATTCCAATGACCACAGAGAGGATGTGGGGGCAACAGGGTCACAGAAAAATACGGAACCCTCATTAGGCATGTCGCAATATGTGTACGGCGTGCCCTCATTCTCCAGAATGGAACCGGCATTGTATAATGCAACGCGGCCGGAGCCATCCGGGAAGCCAGGATCGTACGCGGCTGCGACTATGGACGGAGACGAATTGCCGATCACCTCCATAAGAGCATCACGATAAGACGACGCTGCATTAAATCCCGTCCTGTAATAACTGTCGCGCCTGGCAGGCAGATACTGATAACCCCACACGCGTGATGACAGTGTGGTATGTGCGCCTTCATGCAATAAAGATGCTGCACTGAAAGAAGACATACCGTACGAACCACCGCGACGGAGAATACCGAATTTGGGCACATACGTAATATCGAGATATATCTTCAACGGCAAGGTATAATATCCGCCGGGAGCGGTATCATAATCCCAGAAAAGCATGCGCAGACAAGCCTCACCACAACTGTATTCATTCAGGCGAATGACTATATCCTTCGACTCTTCATCGATTGAAAAGCTCATCTCTCCTTTATTTATATATTTATATGTATGTATACGAAGATTGCGCACAGCAGACCAGTATGGGGTGGATGTATCTTCTATGTGAACCGTGTATATCCCACCATTATCCTCAACATACAAATTGCCATACGTGTTATCAATCGACACTTCAGGAAGAGTGTGTGATTCCCCTATGGATTCATCATCAAATACATTGATGTCCATAAAGCCATATTGCCCATTATAACCGAACACGTTTATTTTATATGCCAGGTAACATTCTTCACCGGGAGCTGATATCTCAAAATATGGCTGACCGCAGTTGGACAGCAGACCGAAAGAAGACTCCGATGGATAAAACCTGTAACCCGAATCCTCATCCAGTCTGCCTTCATTCTCATATATCTCCACGGATGTCCTGCTGCGGCTGAAATCCGATATCCTTTGGCGTCCGAACAGTTCTATTATCGGCTCCGGAAAGAAAGTCTCATCCCAATCCACCACCTCATGTTCCGACTCCGACCACGGGCACAAGTACAATCCATAATCATCATCAGCCTTTAAATAGTCCACTCTTACAGTCTGTCCTCCGGCATTACGTGCAGCCAGAACATACGATACCTTTTCCTTATCTCCCGGCACACGTACATTAGACTTATGCATATCCGCGCACATGCATTCCAGCTCGTACTCAGTCGGACATCTTACAAAGAACTGATTCCCGACTACGATACATGGCAGCCCCAGTTCTTCTGTCACATTTCCGGACACGGATGCGTGCTCGCCATCCACTGTAAATTCTCCCCACGGGCTGACTATTGTCACTGGAGAAGCTGACGCCGCATCAGGAAATGTGAAAACATCCCATCCTGGATAGTATGGAGAAAGATGCTCATGGATTTTTATGTCACCAGGATACAGCGGTTCATCAGGTTCCACCGTCCAGCCCGTATCCGAAGGCGTTGATGCAAAGTCCAGGGTATAACCAAGTATGCAATTGCGCGGCACATCAAAATTGCCTGTCACATCCCGTCCCAGACAGAAACGGTACTTGACGCTCTCCCACCGGACATCATCGCTGCTCACGAATGCATCAACTTCAAAATAGGTGACAACACCCGAGCGATCGGACGGAATGTTGTTTATATTTTTAAGTTCCGGTTTCGTGTTCCATGGCATAAGATCGCCCTGCATATTCTCGCAGCAGTACATACTGACCGTGGCTCCTTCCTTCATCGCAGCATCTATATCATCTGCGGTAAGACTGTCGTTCAAATCATCCTCAGCGAATACATCTTCGCCAGATGTCGCCCTGTATCCATTACTGAAAGGGGAGACTTTTCTTGCCGACTGGCATAACCGCATCGAGCGCACCGACACATTATAATCCGAACTGTTCACAAAGCGGACATCAATACGGCTCACAAGCCGCCGCAATACTATCTCATCAGTATCTCCCAGATGCCAGGACCTGAGCGAGCCCGCCATTGGTACACCCTTGTCCCGGAAACCGGAATAATCACCCAGATCATATACCCACGACTCCAGATCCTCCTGACGAAGGCAATTCTGTTCAACAACATTCCGGACATCGCCTGCATTTGCCACGACAAACACATCATAATCTGCGGACGTATCCGGAATCTGAATATTAAAATCACAGCCAGAGGCATATACAGAGCACTCTTTACATAAGATACCACCACGATACAGGAAAACATCAAGATCTGTAATCCTATCCATACAATCATCCGCGATTGTGCTTTTGGTACCTTCAACCGCACCGGCATACACACTGAATGTCACTTCCGCAGGCACCACATGTGCCGAATCAGTCTGAAACAATGATTCTCTCTGGCAGGATATTGTCACTGCCCAGATCACCGACAATGACAAGCCCGCTCTCTTACAATTTAAAAACATATCTCACCAATATTTTCGACATCCCAAGGAATGACATCCACATTCATGCTGCCATTCGCGCAATCTACCCAGACCTCCACATCATCCAGATCGAGTGATAACCAGTCATATCCCACTTCCTCGATTGCTTCCGCCAAGGAAAATACATACGCCAGCGAACCGTCATAGTTCCTGTAAAGCAACAACCTCAGGCCATGACTCCTCTGCCTTGGAAGACGGCAATCAGCAACCATTTCCTCATTGATATATAAATAATACTCGAAATCCCCTTGCATTGGCTGAAAATCCGGGAGCTGCAATCCGCACACATCTGATGTCACGACAGCAAAATACGGATATGGCTCGGGACTGCTTTTCTCAAAATGAATGCGCAGAGACGCGAACTGCTTATGCAATGTGACCGTATCTGAGGCCGTATCGCCTCTGCAATCCATCATATTGTCATACACATACAGACTATCCATCTGGCGCCCTAACGGTATACGTAAGCAGTCATCACCAGGAGTACAGGCTCCGCCACTGGAACTCCATACAGCACAAAGCCTATTGAGGCCTTTGGTCAGATCCGTTCTGACTGCAGCATTGGCGTGTCCGGGAGCAAGCAGAATTTTCTCCGAAAACATATGCATCGCACCATTCCAGAACGACACCTGTATCTCCCCTTTATATACATCACCCGGGAACACCTCCACATGACACAGGCATTCGCTCCTGTCCTCAAGAACAGAACAGGAAAGCGAAGCCAGCATCAGGACTCCAAAGAACCCACTAGTATACAATCTCCTCCAATACCTCTTCATCCCAATCCAGCACTTCCACAGAGAAGTCCACTACATCCAGCGATGGTTTCACATCAGGATCGTCTGAGCCAAGTCCGGTAATCTTAAGATTTTTGACAAGGTAGTGCTTGTTTGGAGCAAGGACAGAACCTGCAGAACATATATCAACAGGATAATAATAGGTATGACTGTTCATCACCACCTCAACGACAAGGCGCGTCAAACGGGACGATTTGTTGGGATAACAATAGAATTGCTCGTCTACTGTCACGGAACCAGCCGCATCAAGTGATTTGTTGACAGTTCTATCTGAAAACAACCCCTGCACGTCTTCCCCTGCTACATACCGGCCCTGGTGATACAAAGGGCTGGCAGAAGGTTCCAGCATAAAGCTGCATGCTCCGACCACATTTATGAGATATATGCCCTTTATGGCCATCGGCATATCATTCATCGCTGAATTAGAGAAGGCCTTGGTCACCTTCCCAAGAGACACCTTTGACGCAAATCTTGACACCTGCACCGAAAAGGCATTCCCTGAGCTCATATCCACCACGCGATGTCCCAGCATGTGAAAATTGTTTTTTCCGTTATCACTCAGTCCTGTAACCTGAGACTTTATCTGTGACTCGTTATAGCATGCTGACAGATCGAGGTCAGGTATATTCACAGCCGCATACACAGTGAGGGCGGAGCCGCGCGTAATCTTCACCTGGCAAGATGAGGTCGCAGACGAGCCGTAACCGTTCATACTTCCGTCCGAGTTGTAAACCACAAACTGCACATTGTTGATTTTCTTTTCATCTGCAGTCTGCAGCTCTGACTTGGAAGAATAGTCTGCAGGCGGCTCTCCGGAAAAAGTAACATACTCCGCCTCCTCAGAATGGAGAAGCGTTAAAGAATCATGCTGCCTGCAAGAGCACAGCATTGCCGCAACAAGAGTTGCGAGAACATAAATGTCGATTTTCATAACTGTATATTTAATATTGGTTGAATTCTATCTGATATTTCCTGATCAAAGCACTGATTTCCGGATCCAGATTACCGCGGTGTACAAACTGTCCGTCCATTGAACATGAATTCAGATAATGCTGTACAGCCTTCTGCTCATCTCCCTGACGAGAATACACTATGGCCATCAGATATTGTCTGCGAGGAGAATCCTGACATTTCTCAAGGATAGACATGGCACTCAGGTTACGATCCAATGCCAGATATGCAACAGCAGTATTATAATCTGCATATGGGGCAAGCACCCGCGCAGCACTCTCATAATCACGTTCACGAATTGCGTGAACTCCTGCCATATAAACCGAGTCCAACACCGTAGTATGGACAGTATCCTTCTGCATACCCCTGCGACTGAGGGCAAATTGAAAATGGACACTACGAAGGCGAGGGTAAATATTCTGCTTCAGATATGGATACCACGTCTCTTTCTGCATATGCCGTTCACGCAGGTCAAGATCGCCCTCGTCCATAAAAGCGAGGATCTCGTCTTTTGACGTGACATCCAAAGTCGTATCACGCTCAACAAGAGCGCACATGTAATCCCAATCTTCTGCCACCGGACGGGCAAGGAACTTGACCGGAGCATATTGCGGCCTTTCCGGATGCCAATCAGTGTCAATATTTATCATGACGCCATTCTCGCGATTCAGAGAGTCGATCTTTGCGCGCATGTAACGGTCGAAATAGTCCGAGATGCTGCGACTGCGCGCACGACTCAGGGCCTCGTTCGAAGCCAGGCGCCCATCCGGCGAGCACGAAGCCACTATCACTACACTGTCCAGATCGAAAGTTTCGTCTGCGATAAGCATATCGAGCTGTCGCTTGATATTCCCTATCTGCTCCCCGTTATCACCCAGAATGGGATTGATGACACTTTTCCCCGTTTCGAACGTTACATCATACATCTGTTCCGCCTTCACGCTACGCTCTACGATCTTTGTAAGATAGCGTTCTGTTCCATCCACAAGAGCAGACAATGATGATATAAAAAAGGTCAGAGGTTCGCTACGCGGAATCGTATGCAGAAGTGTACTCTGCTCATACACCTGTCCATCGAGCACGATATCTACCTTGCGAAGGCGCGGGCGCGTCTGTATCGGCTGGACGTAGTCATAAACGTAATTACCGTTCATATCACGGATTACGGTATCCAGACGTATTCCATCACTCAATATCGGAGATTTTACATATTGGCGGAATTTCCTGTCAACACGCCCCTTACGTATATTATTAAAATGCTCAGCCAGCCTGTTGGTATAATGGTCCACTGCCTGCCTCTGATTCACGCCGAATGCGCTGGCAAACGCCTCATCATCCACGAATGACGTATCACTGCGGAAAGCATAGATCTGAGGAATATTGCGTTGAAGAAATATCTCCAAAGCCCTTTGATCTATAAAATGTGTACTATCCGTAATTATCGAATCGATAAATCGCTGATA
>JAZRXU010000069.1:0-4327 GCA_045600345.1 Candidatus Cryptobacteroides sp.
CAGCATTACATAACTATAGAGACAACAAGCGGCGAGAAGATGCCTGCCAGTCCGGAATTTTTCCTTTTTGACCTTACGCATTTCACCAAAACTCTGGGCGAAAGTTTGTCGGAAGAAGAATTTTGGCTATTTTTGCTCAAAGAGGCAAAGAACCTGGATGAAATACCAGACGAACTGAATGCGTCTGAAGCTTTCAAAGCTTATTTTGAGGCAGCTCAACTGGCGAATTTCACTCCACAAGAGATCATGGCATACGAACAGGATATGATGACCGACAGAGACATACGCAACGGAATGAAAGAGGCCAGAGCCGAAGGTAAAGCCGAGGGTAAGGCTGAAGGCAAGGCCGAGATGGCGCGTGCGATGAGGGCAAAAGGCCTCGACGTAAATCTGATTTCGGAGATTTCCGGGCTCTCGGAGGAAGAGATTTCCAAACTCTAATGACCAAAGTTAGAAAGTAAGTCCTTGGCCTCTATTTTTACAGTATGAAATTACTGATGAAGATGGCGATGATGCCTATTGGGGCGATGTAGCGGGCTGCGAAGTGCATGGCCGGGGCTATTTTGGCATTAAAGCCGAGAGTACCGTTATTGCTGAGTTCATTGCAGTAGTCGTCTTTGCTCATGAACCAGCCTGCGAATACAGTTGCGGCGAGTGCGGCTGCGATGAGCAGCACATTCGATGAGAACCAGTCCATACAGTCGAATATGCCCATGCTACCGAGTTTTACTTTGCTCAGCGGCCCGAATCCCAGCGAGCACAGCGTGCCTACGATACCTAATGCGAAGAAAAGTATTGTGCTTGCCTTTTTACGTGATACTCTCCGTCCTTCGGTGAGATAGGCTACGCCCACCTCCACGAGTGACACGCAGGATGTCAGAGCGGCGATAAGTATGGTGAAAAAGAATATGATCGCAGCCAGCCCGCTCAGAACGGGAGATTCTGCGCTCATCTGCGCGAAGATGTAAGGGATGCTCTGGAATATGAGTCCCGGGCCGGCACCTGGTTCAAGCCCTGCTGCAAATACTGCAGGCATTATGGCAAAGGCGGCGAGCAGAGCAAAAAGAAGGTCTGAGGTGGCCACATGTATGCTGGACTTGAGAATATTCTCATCTTTGCGTACATATGAGCCGAGAGTGATGATGGCTCCCATGCCCAGAGACATGGAATAGAAGCTCTGCCCCATGGCATAAGCCAGCGTCTTCGGGGTGAATGCTGCTGTGTCAAACTTCAGTAGATACATGATGCCTTCTTTTGCTCCAGGAAGAGAGAAAGAATAAATCATGATTATGACCACCATCATGAAGAGCACGGGCACAGTGTATTTGCTGAACTTTTCTATTCCTGAGCGGACGCCCTTCGATACGACGAGCAGTGCTGTGCCGAGAAAGCTGAGATGGGCGATGATTGGTACCCAGACATCAGAAACGAGGTCGCCGAACAGTTCGCTTACGTAGTGTGGTTCTATTTTATTGAAGCTGAAGGATAGGGATTTGAAAAAGAAGTCCAGGGCCCATCCGCCCACCAAGCTGTAATATGAAGTGATAAACAGCGGAGTCATGACAAGCACTACGCCTACGGCTTTCCAGAATTTACTGCCTCCGCTGAGCTTGGCCATTGCTCCTGCAGCACTCTTGCGGCTGCGTCGGCCTATTATGGTCTCAGTAAGGAAAATAGGGATGGAGAAAGCTATGGTACATAATATATATATGAGCACAAATGCTCCTCCTCCCATCTCTCCAGCGATATAAGGGAATCTCCAGATATTTCCAAGGCCTATGGCAGAACCTGCCATTGCCATGATGACAGCGAAACGGCTGCCGAAGTTTTCTCTATGTGATTGATTGGGTGAAGCCATAGGTTAAATTTTAACAAATCAGGAACGGTGGTTGGCCGTTCCTGATTTATAACCGCACTGCGATCCGTTGGATTATTCCTCTGGATTCTCCTGTGCTGGAGCAGCTGCAGGGAAAGCAGGAAGCTCCTCGGCAGCGTTGTTCTGAATCTGCTCTGTGACGTCGATACCGCTCTTGCCTGCATTCTTGTAGGTGTAGTTGGATACGATAGCGAGTACGAGAATAAAGATAGCGAGACCCCATGTGATCTTCTCGAGAATGTCGGCAGTCTGGCGTACACCGAAAGTCTGGTTGCCAGCTACGAAATTCGAAGCAAGTCCGCCGCCTTTGCCGTTCTGCAGGAGGACAACAGCGGTGAGGAGAATAGCTGCAAGAATCACGAGGACTGCTATTACTGTGAATAATACGTTCATAATATAGCTACTATTTTAAATTATCTATGAGGGATGCAAAGTAAGCACTTTTTTCTGGATTTTCAAAGCTCAAGCGCGTGTAAATCTCCTTTGCACGTTCAGGATATCCCTGATTTGCGAAAATTTCGGCCAAAGTTTCGCTTACGAGGTCAAGATTATCGGTAGACGTGCTCGTCTGCATCTCGGGGGCCGGGGCTGAATAGTCCACAACAGCCATGCTGCTGATACGGTCATCTTCTCCCATATGTGCGGATTCGTAATCCTCTTTGCTGAAGAAGTCCATGCCGGCAACGTGTATCTTTGGCCGAACGCTGTCCCTGGACTCGATCTGTGCTGTGAGATTGCTGTCCTTGTATACCGGCTGTGCGTTCGTGCTGCGCATCCTGCGGTAGATATATGCGCCATCCGGGAGGAATGGAAGAGACTCTGCCAGAAGCCCGATTGCTGCATCCACGCCTGCATGAGCTGCCATGTCCATGCAGAGCTGTGCACGGGCAGCAGCAAACCATGGATATGCCTGCGCAGCATCAGCCAGGGCATGGCGGTCTATGTTGTTGATATCTACCATTGTGCTACAGTGGCTGTGAAGATGTCTTCAACGAGTTTTGTAACTATCTCTTCGCAGAGGGTGTCCTGGACGCTGTCCAGAAGTTGTGAAGAGTCGAAGTCTGCATATGCCGAGAATGACTTCTCGAAATCATCCTCAGGATATTTCCTGTTTGTGAACTTTATCTTTACCGATACGGTGAGACGGTTCATTGTGGCCTCTTCGTTTGCTCCTACACCCGCGGTGCTCACAGCATACCCGGTGATCTCTCCGTATACTTCGAGGTCACCATCATCGTCTACCTGCTCCAGCTTTGTGAGTTTGCGGTATTTCTCTTTCATCTCCTCGGTTATCTGAGTGGCAAGGCGCGGGTTGACGGTAAGGGCCTTGTATTCGAAATAATCGACGGTTATGGTTTTCACGTCCGGCTGGATTGATGTGCCAGAGAAGGAATATATACCGCATGACTGGGCACAGAGAACCACAATCGCGCTGATAATGCATGTAAAGAGTCTTTGTTTCATCATTCTCCGAGTTCTTTAAGCTTGCGGTAAAGTGTGCGTTCAGAAATGCCTAGCTGGGCGGCTGCAGCCTTGCGGTTGCCTCCGTTGAGCTCAAGAGCTTTGCGTATGAGTTCCAGTCCGGCTGCAGAAATGGACAGGTCGCTGGTTTGCTCTGCTGGAGTCGAACACACGCTTGTATCCTGCCATTCGGCCTCTTCCCTTTCCTCCGTCATTATTTGAGGCGCTTTGACTCCTGATGCGATAGCCTCCTTCAGGTAGTCGACATCTTGGCGCAGCTGGATGATGGTGCGAACAAGAGTTTCTTTCTCAGAAGAGGTGAAACCTTCTTCCTGAACGGTCACTGACGGCAGTGCGTTTTCATCTTTCGGAATATACTGGCTGAGTGTCGCCGCATTGATCTCGCATCTCTGGGCTCCGACGCTTATCTTGCTGCTTTCGAGGGCTGATACCGTCTCGGCCACATTCTTAAGCTGACGGATGTTGCCGGGCCATCTGTAGTCCTGAAGCATCTTGACGGCGTCTGGAGTGAGATTTATCTTGCATACTCCATACTTCTCGGAGAAGTCGGATGTGAATTTCCTGAACAGTAGCGGAATGTCTTCGCGGCGTTCTCGCAGGGAAGGCATCTTGATGCTGACGGCATTCAGTCGGTAGTAAAGGTCTGCGCGGAACTTGCCACGTTTCACTGCATATTGCAGGTCTACATTTGTGGCGGCGACAACCCGTACATCCGTCTTGAGCACTTTACTGCTGCCCACGCGAATGAATTCTCCATCCTGAAGAACACGCAGAAGTTTAGCCTGGCTGCTCAGCGGAAGCTCGCCTATCTCGTCGAGAAAGAGTGTGCCGCCATCAGCCTCCTCAAAATAGCCTTTGCGCATTTCATTGGCGCCGGTGAAGGCTCCTTTTTCGTGTCCGAAGAGTTCGGAGTCTATGGTCCCCTCAGGAATGGCGCCGCAGTTTACGGCAAAGTATTTGCTGTTTTTT
>JAZRXU010000070.1:0-19324 GCA_045600345.1 Candidatus Cryptobacteroides sp.
TCGGCATGGAAGGCCAGTTCATAGTCACGTACGACTTTCGTGACTGTCGCCCTGTGAAGATTAAGGGCTTTTGCGATGTCGCGGAGGCTCATGCCCTCACGACTGTACATTGAAATAATGTCCTGTTTCTGTTTCATTGTGGTCATTCGTTTAACTGAAATTTACCTATAAGACAAAGGTAATTTCAGCCGCCCGAATGGTACACTTTTTAATTACAACGCTGGTACATTTTCCAAATATTATCTACAAATGTCAATGTTTTCAGAAAGCAATGCAGCATCATATACCCTATGCATTGCAAGAAGAAGTTTCTCATTTTCCGCATCTTCTTCCACCCACGAAAGAACGGCCAGGTTCTCTTTTGCAGATGTTTCTCCCCGGAGATAACGGTTTAATAAGTCTTGAGTCATAAATACAAATGTTAATGATAAAAGAAAGTTCCCTCAGAGTACAAAAACCCTAAGGGAACTTTAAAATTTTATGAATAAAAAATTATATTATGCCGACCAAGATACCTATAAAGGGCAGATAATCCTTAAGAGCAGCGCGAAGTGCCTTCAAAGCCTTGGTCATATGATACTCCACAGACTTCACGCCTATCCCCATGGCATCGGCAATCTCCTGGTTAGACAGGCCTTTGTACCGGCTGAGAACGAATGCATTGCGCGTCCTTTCCGACATCATATCCAGCTCTTTTTTCAAAATATTCTGGACATCCGATGAATACAGTACATGAGGATCGCAAGAGTCCAATGATCTTATACGAAGCTGGATTTCCTTAGTCTGAGCTGTCTCCATGGACGACATGGCATACAGTCTCACGTACTTATGACGGAGATAGTGTAAAGCCTTGTTTCTGATTATCGAGAACAGGTATGGCAAAACGTCTTGAATATCTTCACCTTGCTGCTGCTTCTGCCATAAGATGGACAGAGCTTCTGAAGCAAGATTTTCTGACTCTTCCTGGTCTGCGATATATGACTTGGCAAACAGGGTACACCTTACGAACCAGCGCTTGAATTCATCGCTGGACACAAATACGTCTAGGGGTTGAGGCTGTTTTGAAGACATTTGAATATCTCTCATTCCAGGTAAAGGCAAAAATCTATGCCAATATACGAAGTGTCTGTGACAAATATATCATTTTCTTGCTCAAATACTTGCATTTGCGCAGTATTAGCACAATTATTTGTCTCTTTCCATGGTCATGGCGCTGCTCTGGAGGATGCGCGAATGAGCAGGCACATCATGGGTGAGCCACACGTTACCACCGACAACAGTATCATGGCCTATGCGCACTCGCCCGAGGATGGATGTATTTGAATATACAGTGACATTATCCTCGAGTATGGGATGGCGGGGCTGATCTACAGGGTGGCCCTGATCGTCATAATGAAAATTCTTCGCGCCAAGCGTGACGCCCTGATACAGCATGACATGATTGCCTATGATGCTTGTGGCGCCTATCACTATGCCTGTACCATGGTCTATGGCAAAGTATTCGCCTATGGAGGCTGCCGGATGGATGTCGACGCCGGTTTTCGAGTGGGCGATCTCCGTGATCATGCGGGGAAGAGTCTTCACTCCTTCTTCCAGCAGGGCATGAGCCACGCGATAGTGTGTCATCACTGTCACTGCCGGATACGAGTAGACGATCTCAGCCAGGGATGTAACGGCGGGGTCATTCTCGGCAATTGCCGCCAGATCAGTGAGAATCAGCCTTTTGATCTCTGGAAGACGCTCCACGAAAGCTTCTGCCACCGCCTCATCACCGGTCTGCTGGGCGATAATGTCCCGTATCATGAGACTGGCAGTCGACGGGGCAATATCCTTGTATAACTGAGGGAATACATAATGACGGACTACATCCATCATACGCACAACAGCATCAGGAGACGGCACGCTGGCCGAATCCTGAAGCATCGATGTTATCTGTTCCGGGGTAAGCATATACACGAGGAGTATGGCCAGAATGACACGCTAGTTGGCAGAGGAGGCGTACTGGACCTTGATATCGTGGCACCAGTAACCTGGATAATCGAACAAAGCAGATGTAGAGCCGCGATATATCCACAAATAGATGTTGACCGATGAAGCTGACTGCGTAAGTGTAATAATATCTTGTCCAGGGTTGATTACTCCGTATCTTCCTCCCGTTCCAAGGTCAGAATATGAGTAATTATCACCAGATTCATCATTCTCCACATAAGCATCACAATCACTGAGATTATCTAGTTTCTCCTTTCCACGAGCGTCCTTGGTTCCCTTACTTACACTGTTATGCAGAACATAGTCACTACCTGTTGCGTCGAACCAGAAGTAAGCATTCAGGGTGTGGGGTGCCCAGGTTACACCATTCATAATCACTCTGGCTTTAATATCATCTGGAATATTGAACAGTTTAGATTTGACGCAAAAGTCCTGCCATGAACTTGTTTTCGATGCACGGAACATATCAACGGGTTTTCCTTTATCATCATTATGTCTTTCAACCTTTCCGCTTACTGATGAAGGATTGACATACCACAGATCCTTGTGATCAGAACGGTGAGGCAGTCCGGTGACATGGAGAGTATAAACGGCAGGGGCCTTATATTCGGTATCCGAAGATCCGTCGTTCACGATGAAATAAGGCTGGATCTCAATGTCGCCAGCATCCACCTCAATCATATGTGTAGCAGCTTCTCCAATCTTGTATAGCACGTCCCATGAGAAATCCTTGGCCAGGGCTATTGACTGGTCTTTGGCATAGACATCCTTGCCGCCATGTCCGCCTACACGCTGGACATAGCAGCCGTATTCCTTTATCTTAAGATCTGACGGAATAAGGGATGACGACATGCCGGAGATGACCACCTTGGCTTTGCCCCGCTCGATCTTTCCGGTGAAAATGCCCTGCGCATCCTCGTCATACTCCCAAGGATTCTCTGATTCTCCTCCTGACAGACGGCCTACCGTTTCGAACTTACTGTTGTTGGCTTCAGCGATATCGCCGGCAAGATAATAGTCATAACTTGTCTTGGGAGCATTGAATGCATCAATCTCACATGATAAGCTGTAAGGCACAAATGCACAGTTGACTGTGCGTCTGGCGCCCGCTGCAAACTCCACACCAGAGAGCGTGTGGTAGCTCTGATACATCTTGTCTGCACCCTTGGCATATACCACTTTGTAGCCTTTTGTAAAGTTCATCGCGGGGACAATGAATTCAATCTCGGATGCGCCTGAGGCGCTTTCGAAGGAGATTGTCTTCGCACCTGCCGCGGCTATGGTCTCGTCATTCATGCCGGAGAACTCCACCTTGTTTACAGGATAAGCCGCATCATTCTGACTGATATTGATCACGAGTTTGGCTGTGGCGGACTTCATTGCAAAGCTGATGGCATTCTTGGCGCCGGTGTAACTTCCCTTCAGCATGGCTTTGGTAGCACCGCCGGCAGCAGTGTTCTGCGAAGCAGCAATCTCGAAAAGAGGCTGCTTGCCAGTCTTGTCAAAGCCGGCAGCATTGTATGCCGCATAATAGGTATCATTTGCCAGAGGCGCTGCGATCTCGCCGGAGAACTCACCGGTCTCGACATTGACAATATCGAGGACATCTCCGGCATAACCCTCATTGGAGAGCGCCGATTCCACCCAGACTTTGATCTGGTCTCCGATTTCCCATTTCATCCCGCCAATGGTCGCCCTGGTATCGTCGAGAGAAACGGACACGGTAACGGGAACCCTCTCGAGGGGGCCGGGCACAGGGCCGGGTACAGGTTCGTCAACCTTGGCGCAAGACACCAGAAGCGTCGCAAGTGCAACCGCAAGAAATACGTATATTCTCTTCATGATTCTCATCCTCCTATAATTATTCGTCGCCATGGTCCTCTCCACCATCGGTCCAGTTCTCGATACTTGAACCGTTAACATCAACCTGCGACATCGCCATCAGTCCAACCGCAGAACGCAGTGTCACCATCTTCATAACAGGTTACTTGTAAACATATCCGATCTTCATTTTGCCGTATATTCTCTATAAACGGTTACAAAGGTACATCCTCCATCTCGAATTTACAAATATTACATATATGCCGTTATCGGCAAAGGCTCCTGTGGCGTCCGAGGACATCATCGACCTGCATTGCAAGCTGAGGATTTCTCATATTCAAGGAATGTAGAAAGATAACGTTCGCCTGTATCGGGGAGGAGCACCACGATGGTCTTGCCTTCATATTGCGGCTCGCAAGCGAGAAGGGTAGCTGCATGGAATGCGGCACCCGAACTTATACCTGCCAGATATCCCACTCTGCGCGAAAGCATCCTTAGCGCTGCGAAAGCCTGATCTTCAGTGACAGGGATCACTCTGTCCACCACCTTCGCATCATAAATCTCTGGCACAAACCCTGCTCCTATCCCCTGCAAGCCATGCGCCCCGGCCTTTCCGCCGGAAAGTACAGCAGAGGATGCCGGCTCCACAGCCACGACTTCTACAGAGGATTTCCGTGATTTGAGATAACGGCCTGTACCGCATATCGTGCCGCCCGTACCGACTCCTGCCACGAACACATCCACTGCGCCTTCGGAATCTTTCCATATCTCAGGACCTGTAGTTTGCTCATGTGCCTGAGGGTTGGCCGGATTGGTGAACTGGCCGAGAATGACAGAACCCGGGATTGTGGCCTTGAGCTCTTCCGCCCTGCGGATTGCACCCGCCATACCCTCGGCGCCCGGAGTCAGTTCAAGTATGGCGCCATAAGCCTTGAGCAGGTTTCTGCGCTCTTGACTCATTGTCTCAGGCATTGTGATAACCACCCTGTAACCTTTGACAGCCCCTATCCATGCCAGTCCGACACCTGTATTGCCGCTCGTTGGCTCTATGATGGTGGCTCCCGGGGTCAGCACTCCCCTGTTCTCAGCGTCCTCGATCATTCTGAGTGCTGCACGATCCTTCACGCTGCCGCCGGGATTGAACGCCTCCAGCTTCGCCAGCAGACGGGCCTTCTGGCCCGGCAACCCGCTGATTTCCAACAGAGGTGTGTGTCCTATTATGTCTGTCAACGATTTATATATCATAATCAAATGGCATCTATGTTCACGAATTTAGCACGAAATAGTTCACGAAGCAAGTTTTCCCGCCGATTTCTATTAACAATCAGCATCGAGGTGAATCCAATATTATGGTTTGCCAAAGTGCAAAGTAAAACGCAAAATGCCAATCTATGAGAAAAACACTATCACACCGCTATCTGCGAATCCTGATGTATGCTGTCATCATTCCTATCGCGTCAGTAACGGCCACAGCACAGAACGGGAGAATAGTCTGCGACGAGACCTGCCGCATTGAATACCTGCGCAGCGAAGAGGACAACACCTCCGGCAAAACACCCGTCACAACGACCGCGAAGATAGCGGCAACCGCGGGATACGCAGTGGTGTCTCCTGTAGGAAACTCCAGCGTTGAGATGATACATCAGGCGGCACGTCTGGAGACATTGGACGGGAAAACCATTGCTATTGTCGGCGTCAGCTTTATGACCGGCATCACCCATCCTGAGATCAAACGTCTCATCAAGGCAAACTATCCCAAGGCCAAGGTTATCCTTCTTGATGAGATAGGCATCTCGGGGCCATATCCCGCTCCGGGGGTGACACGCAGGCAGAATGAAGAATTCAAATGCAAACTGCGCGATATGGGCGTGGACGCCGTGATTTCCGGCAATGGCGGATGTGGCTTGTGTACTCCCAAGGAGACAGGATCATGCATCACTGCCGAACATTTGGGTATACCTTCTGTAGTCATAGCGGGACCGGGGTTCAGCGACCAGGCCAGATATACAGCACGAAACAACGGAGTGCCGGTGATGAGAGTTGCGGAATACCCGGGGGCGTTTGCCGCCGACCCGGAAGAAACATTGCTTCGAAACACACGTGAGGTGCTATGGCCTCAGATCGTAAAGGCGCTGACTACCCCTATCTCGCAGGATGAGATAATATCTGCCGGAGAGGCTATCGAGGACCTGCGCAGCGATGTGTTCTATGGCACGCTGGAAGAGGTTGACGCATATTTCAAGAAACAGAACTGGACAGACGGCCTGCCTATCGTGCCGCCGACATTCGAGAAGGTGTCCGAATTCATGAAATATACGCCATACAGATATGACCAGACCGTTGCCGTTCTTCCTATCGCCCATCGCAACACTACGGCATGGCATGTAGCCGTGAACGGCGTGATGGCAGGGTGCAAACCTGAATACATGCCAATACTCGTGGCATTGACAAAAGGATTGGGAGACGGCAATTTCCGCAGAACACTGGCAAGCACGCATGCCTGGATGCCATATTGCTGGATCAATGGTCCAATAGCACGTCAACTCGGCATTGACTGCGGCCAGGGACAGATCAACGAAGAGGCGAACATCGCGATAGGACGTTTTATCAATCTCGCTCTCATGAATCTCTGCGGATATTACGTCAAGCAGGACAGGATGGGAACATTCGGCTACCCTATGCCATGGTGCCTGGTCGAAGACGAACAGGCATGCGAGAGGGTGGGATGGAAACCTTATCACGTACGCAAGGGATTCGCACCGGACGACAGCGTGGTCACCCTTGGATCGACCCTGCTGTGGGGCAATAACATGGCCCCATCGACCACGGACCCTGTAAAGATTATGGAACTTCTGGCTTGGGACATATCCGAGCGGTGCCAGTTCGCCCTTGGGAGCGGACGTCAGTATACTTTCAGGACCATACTTATGACCGAGCCCGTCGTTGCGATATTGGCAAAAAAATACAAATCACCTGAAGCGCTGGAACATATCCTGATCGACGAATCGCGACGACCGCTTAAAGAGCGCGCCTTTGCAAACTACTACGCCAACCCTGGCAGCCGCAAAGACGGCGGAGAGCACAACCTGCGCCAGTACACCGCACATCTTGGCAAAACCGAGGATGCCAGGCAGACAACGGCCCCGGCATGGTACGACACCGGTTCTTCGGAAATAACCACCGTTCCTACAATGAAACGAGGCATGACAGCCTTTATAATTACAGGCGACAACGCCCGCAACAAGGTACAGACCATGCCTGGCGGAGGATACGCGTCGGTCAAGATCGAGCTGCCCGCAGACTGGAGTGAAATGATGGCAGGACGCGGACACTAAAAACGGCAGGGCTACGAAAGTTTTCAGAAAAAAATCGTAACTTCGCCCCGTTTTTATTTGCCGTCTTATGGATACTGTAATAAAGATGCGATATATATCTCCGGATTTGACAGTTAAGAAGTTACATCATACCGCAGTGTTATGCGGCAGCGGAGAGCAATACAACCTGCCGCAAGGTATAGGAATCGCGGATTATACCGTGGATAATTCAGACTCAAACGATTGGTAAAAGAGGGGGAATGATAATGAGAAAATACATATCACTACTCGCGATCATCATGCTTTCCATGGCAGTGTCATGCAAAAAAGAGCCTCTCGATTCAAAGCCCGCAGGTGAAGCTGATCCTTCTGGAGAGAAAATCTTTCTATGGGTTGATGCCCCAGAACAGACTAAAGTCATCTATGATGATGGTCTGGGCACCAGTGGCAAGGGCGAAGGCGGCTTCAAAATGAAATGGGAGGTCGGTGATTCGCTGTTCGCCATAAGATGGGATGCCCCTGACTATTCTGTGGACGAGGAGAAAAACACCGCCACTTGTGGTAAGGCCACAAATAACTATATCGTACTGGAAACAATCCAGACAGGTGAGGGAGGCAAGATGCTGTTTCAGGGAACCACCAGAGGCCAATGGAACCTTTCTGACCTTAAGGGCGGGGAGCATTTCGTACTTGTACACGGACACTTTGTATTGGACCCCGCCACGGACCATGGCGTCATTGACTTCCCTACTTCTGAGGTTACCAAGGCCGGATATGCCAGTCATATCCACCACGGAGGCATTGATGATGGCCAAGGAGGGCTTACCTTCCGCAACCAGACCGGCACTCTGGCCAATCTGAAATGGCACGAGTACATGGTGGCAGACGCATATGTCCGCTTCCAGACGGTGACAGAAACGGACGGGAATGGCGAGAGCGTACAGGTAAGACGCCCTTATCTGGGAAAAGATTACGTCAAATATGAAAGCACCGAAGATGTAGACACGCCCGAGATGGCAGCCGAACAGGCCGTCAAGCTGACTTCTGCACACACGCTTGTCAGACTGACCATGTTCATGCCAGACGATATGTTCGACGAGATTGACTACAGGCTTCTGGGCATATCATTCAGAACAGCTTCAAACGATGCTATCTTCCATAGATATTTCCGCCTGCATCCTAATACCAAGGGATCTTACGGTCCATCCGGATGGAAGGTGGACTGGAATGATCAGGGTGACAAAGAGTCCAACGTCTACTTCCGTGCAAACCTGCCTGGCACGAGAAAGTACAATGAGGAAAATGATCCGGCAAAACCCGACTTCAACCCGAACATGACTGCGTGTGTGGCAGGAACTGTTGATGGGACAAACGGCCATTTCGTCACTCTTTACTTCTCGCTTCCTTCAAGGCCTCTGGCACCGGATACAGCGCTCGAAACGCCATCCGATCTGTATGTATCGGCATTCACAAGAACTCACGCATACCGTTCGATCAAGGTTTACAAAGTGTCCGCGGATAACATGAGACCCGGCAAGGTTGTCAACCTTAACATAAACTTTGCGAAGGCAAAGGGTCAGGCTGAGGGCAACAACTATATAAAGACCAAAGCCATTACCGACCCTAACCTTGGCGTGACTTTCGCTCCCGGCCTGGTATATGCTGTAAAAGACAATCCTGACGATGCAGACTGGACTTACGGCGTCTACGACAATCAGGGCGAATATGCGGGTCTGGATCAGCAGACCGATGTCATGGGCGATTATTTCCTTTTCGGAAGTATAGACCCACGCGAGGTGTTCCATGAACATTACAACAGCACCAGCCAGAAATGGGAACCATGTCAGTACTGGAATCCAAGGTGGAGTAAAGAATCTTTGACTGTTGCGGTCCAGAATGGCACTGCGCTTTTGGACGGTACCACTGATGTTGCTGCCCTTGCCACTATCGAAGGGCACAACAACATATTTTCGTCCATGTCCAAGAAAGAGGCAGACCGGGTATGGGCACGTCTGCAGCTCGAGGCAAAAGAAGGCATAATGCTCGGGTACTACTATTACGATGCATATGCGCATGATACTGATGAGCTTAGGCATACGGCCCATCAGGCGAGAGGTGCTCACATTGAAAGATTCCTGAATTCAGATGGACAGGAATCTCCGGAGAATATCGAAAAGAAGAAAACGATGTCCAGCACGGTCGGAATCTGGATAGGCACAAAAAAACAGCCGAAGCTCGAAGAACAGGATAAGTTTGTCTTCCTTCCAAGCAGCCATCAGTTGAGTAACAGTAAAACCAACATGACGGAATACGAGGCCGTGCTGCAAGATTACGAAGATGCAGAGCACTACAAATACTATGCATCGACAGACTACGGCAAACAGCACGTTAAATGCAAGACCCAGGCAGAATATGATGCTCTTGATGATTATCAGAAGGCTCTCTATCTGGATATCCCTACAAAACGCGTGATTCATGACGAGGCAACTGAATATGTTCACCACTATTACCTTAAGTCCGAGTTGACAGCACCTCTCACCGGAATAATGAAATTTTCCACCAACACCAGGGATAAAGGAACAGCAAACGCATTCAGCGAAAGGCTTCAGATATGGTATACTAACGGCAGTAGCACATTCCATAGCAGTTCTAACGTCAAACAAATGGAGCAGACCTACGGCCGCGTGGTGCGTCCGGTGATATATTAATCCGTGCAGGCTTATCTTGGAGAAATAATTTCACTGGTTGTTGCTGTCAGCTGGACAGCTACAGCTTTGTTTGCCGACATCGCCAGCAAGCGCCTCGGGGCCTTGCAGACAAACGTCATACGCATGCTGCTGTCGATGGTGTTTCTCTCCGCCACGCTGTGGATAGCTCTGGGGCACCCCTATCCCGTGTTTGCTGACTCAAAGACCTGGATATGGCTGTTGCTGTCCGGAGTTGTGGGCTACGTATTCGGGGATTACTGCCTTTTCAATTCCTACATCGTGATAGGCTCGCGTCTCGGCCAGCTGTTCATGACTCTGGCACCCCCTGTGGCCGCAATCGCCGGATATTTCATGCTTGGAGAATCACTACGGCCGATATCATGGATAGCCATGATGATCACCTGCTTCGGCATAGGACTGTCCATCATGAGCAAAGGAGAAGGCAGACGCCTGACCACAAAGATTCCGCTCAAGGGCATACTTCTGGGCATAGGAGCAGGCGTCGGGCAGGGTGTGGGCCTGGTGCTCAGCAAGATAGGAATGGAGCATTATCAGGCATGCATACCGGGTGATGCGCCCCAGTCCATGGAGTTCATGCTACCCTTTGCATCCACCTACATACGCGCCATAGCCGGTGCAATAGGATTTATCGTCATTCTTGCAATGCGCCGCGAGCTGGGCACCATGCGCACCGCCATCTCGGACCGCAAGGGTCTGAGCTTCGCAACCCTCACCACCATCTGCGGTCCCTTCCTGGGCGTATCGCTGTCACTGATGGCTGTCCGCTACACACAGGCTGGTATCGCATCCACCATCATGGCCCTCACGCCCGTTCTTATCATCTGGCCGCATTCATTGATCTTCAAGCAGAAAGCCAGCGTCAAGGAGATTATCGGCGCTGTCATCAGCATCTGCGGCGTTGCCCTGTTCTTCGTGGCCTAAACCCCGTTCACACTCTCGCGCAAAAATCAGCCCCGGCGGGGTGCCGGGGCTGTGAGATGTTATTTTACCGGTTTTATCAGGAAGTTGAATGAGCGCTCCTGTGGATGGACGAGATATTGTTCCAAAGGTAGCCTTCCCCAGGAGTTTGTACCTCCGACGCCCTGCTGTACCAACTCGAAATGCACGCACGAGATACCGTTGCTGCGGTCGTTCTCGTGGGCACGAGCCTTGAGCTCCAGGCTATGCTGAGGCTTTCCGTACTGGTTGTTATGGTTCTTGTGCTCCCAGTCACCCAAGTAGGCAACGTCAAGGTCACTGATGGTGAAAGGTAGCACGCTGCCGCTGAAGCGGACATCCGAGGTGATGGCAAGGCCCTGCCCACCGTTATCGAGCACCTTGAGATAGCGAAGTCCCGTGTGGGTGCCACTCTCCTGAGTGCGAACATATGTGTAGGCATACTGTTGGTTGATATGCTGCTGATAGCGGCCTACCATGGTGCAGCTGTTTCTGTCTGAGTAGTTCTCCCAAGGGCCGTTGCCGTAGAAATCGATGTTCTGGTATTCACCCTTCATCGTCATCTCCATACCGAAACGCAGCATGTCAGACGCCTGTTCAAGGTCACCTTTATCGGTCATCTCGAGGCAACCTGAGACAGAACCGTCGCGAAATATCTCGTATGACAGGCTCACGCCTGCCTTACCCTCTATTGGCTTATAAACAGTCTTGACCACAACATTGCCGGAGTCATTCACCGAATAATCGAAGGACTCCGCCTTCTCGAAACTGAGGCCGCGCCACATACGGCTCTTCTTCTGAAGCTGCGCGCCCAGATCGTTCTCGACCATTGCACGGTCAAAGCATGGCACAAGCTCACCGCAGAGCATTTCTACGCCGTTTACGGTGTAGCTGCAAAGCGCTCCGCTGACCTTCCCGAAAGCCATTGTCCACACTGTATCATGGCCGGAAGCATCCACGAAAAGGCCGCTGAATACCGCCTTGCCGTCAGTCTCGCCTACTTTGATGCCTGAGCCGGGAACACATGCATCAGCTGTTGCAAAGGCCTCCCCTTCCGCCTTGGCGATGGTAATCTGATCCCACGCAAGTTCAGTCCCCGCAGGAAGAACATCAGTAGCATTTTTTAGAATATAGCTTACATTGATGAATGCGTCCTTGCCAGCTGGCACCTCAAAGCTGCGGCCAAGGTTGATGACAGCCTTCTGCTGCGGAGCGACGTCCAGGTTCCCGACAACGCCGGATTCAACCGCAACGCCGTCAAGCACATAACTCCAATTCAGGCGATAGTTCTCCAAACCGGTAAAGAAATTCTCATTCAGTACCTCAAGCTTTCCGTCTGCCGCCATCTCTGGAGTAGCCGATGTAAGGATATTGCGGTACTGATAGATGACCTCGTAGGTGTGAGGGTGAAACCTGTTGTCGGCGGCAATGACACCGTTGCAGTTGAAAGACCCGTCGCTGGCCTCCGTGTCGTAGAAGTCGCCGCCGAAGGCCATTACATGATCACTTCCATATTTGGCTGCGTCCACAGGCATATAAAGAGCCTGATCGCGGAAGTCCCAGATGAAACCTCCCTGATAGTGAGGATCCTTGCGGATGAGGTCCCAGTATTCCTTGAAGTTGCCCATGCTGTTGCCCATGGCATGGGCATACTCGCACTGGATAAGCGGCCTGGTTGGATTCGACGCAAGGTATTGCTCACATTTGTCGATACTGCGGTACATAGGACACTCCACATCGGTAAAGTCCATATCGGTACGGAGACAGTTCTCGTACTGAACCGGACGCGTAGGGTCATATGACTTTATCCAATTGTAGCAGTCCTGAAAATTCTGACCGGAACCGGCTTCATTACCGAGACTCCATACAATGACTGAAGGATGGTTGATATCGCGATATACCATACGCTGGTCGCGGATCAGATGGGATGCGTGATATTGCGGATTTGCAGCAAGAGTTCCCTCTCCGAAGCCCATGCCGTGGCTCTCGATATTGCCCTCATCCACGACATAGATACCGTATTTATCGCAAAGCGCCAGCCACTTCGGATCGTTCGGGTAGTGACAGGTACGCACTGCGTTTATATTCATCTTTTTGAAAAGACGGATATCTTCCATCATTTCCTGCTCTGTGACGCAATAACCGCCTGTAGGGCTGAGCTCATGGCGGTTCACACCCTTGACAAGAACAGGCAGACCGTTCACCAGAAGCTGTGCATCCTTTATTTCAACAGTGCGGAAACCGAAGTCGATTGCCGTACTCTCGGCAAGAGCCTTGCCGGCGTGAGCCTCAACTTTCAGAGTATAGAGATTCGGGCTTTCAGCGCTCCAGAGGGCAGGATTCTGCACCTTCGCGCTGACCGACGCTTTACCTCTTGCAGGGGCGGCAGACATTGAAGCCACTTCCGTTCCATTTGCATCGACAATCGCAAAATTTACGCGGGTAACACCAGGACTTACCTTTGCAAATGCGCTGAAATCACCATGCATATCTGCCTTGAGATTCACATCGTCGATTCTCTTGACAGGGCGGGCGTACACATTTACGCCACGTGCTATGCCGGTAAAGCGCCAGAAATCCTGGTCTTCCAGATAACTGCCGTCGCA
Source organism: Candidatus Cryptobacteroides sp. (assembly GCA_045600345.1). Taxonomy (GTDB): domain Bacteria; phylum Bacteroidota; class Bacteroidia; order Bacteroidales; family UBA932; genus Cryptobacteroides. The sequence continues at coordinate 13,396 of JAZRXU010000070.1, forward strand.
CCAGCGGAATATTTCCAGGGCAATGGTATTGGTCGCGCCGGCCTTGACATGACGGCTAAGGTCGAAACGGGCCTCAAGTTTGCTGTCCTCGCTGTAACCGACCATCTTGCCATTCACCCATACGCGAAGGTTGGATGTTGCAGAACCTGCGCAGAGTACAATCTGCTGCCCCTTCCAGTCCGCCGGAACATCGAAGGTGCGGCGCCACTGACCCACATAATTATTCTCAGCAGGAACGAAAGGAGGATTGTTCTTGAACGTATCCCTCCAGCAATAACCCACATTCAGATATTGTGGTTTACCGTAACCATTAAGCTCCAGAAGCCCCGGAACAGGTATCTCTGCCCAGGCGCTGTCGTCATAACCCACTGCCTCAAAACCCCTCAGGCGCCCTTCCACCGACGCACTGAAGTTGAACTTCCACATTCCGTCAAGGCATATTGTCCGTGTCTGATCGGTGATGAACGTAGCCGTCATCGGCATGCGGTTCTCCTCAAAGACATTCGGATCCTGCCAACTCTCCATCTTCTGAGCATTGACGCTCATGGCAGCAAATGCTGCAGCCAAACAAATTATAATCTTCTTCATAATATCAGATAAACGATTCAAAGGCAAATATACGCAAAAAAACCAGCCCCGGCGAAATGCCGGGGCTGGAGTGGCAATCAAGGTTGAAAATTATTTGAGAGCTGTTACCTTGACCACCACATCGTTAACGAACATACGGGCTTTACCTTTTGCGGTTTTAGCGACATCGTTATCAGGTCCGATTGCAAGACGCATCGTATTATCCACTCCGGAGAGCGTTACTGTATATGTCTTCCAAGAACCCACAGCAGTTGTAATCTGTGAAGATTTTATCACATTTTGTGCAGTTGAAATATTAGCCTCGTTGGCGATATTACCTGCATACACAAAAGCTGTCTTCACTGCTGCATCATCATAGGCAGCAAGCGTAACTGTAATCTCGAGGTCCGCTTTCTTACCTGCAGGAATTGCACTGAGAACCGGTGTTGTGATCCATGTATTGTTAGAGTTTGTACCCATCTTGACACATCCTACATGAGAGTAAACAGAAGACCCAGAGTTAAACGCATATGACCATTTCTCAAGGCGCTTGCCTTTCTTGGCGTTACCATCTGTCAAGCCTTTCTCCTCCCCGGCCTTAGCCAGATAACATGTAGGGAATGCTCCGCTGAGGGTTTCGTATACATTTGCCTCGCCGAGTTTAGTACATGCAGATGCGGCTTTAATCACAAACTCACCACCGAGAATCAGCTCGCCGAAGTCCTCGGCAAGTATGATGTCACCAGTAGCGACAGTTGCAGGGATCGTAACGTTTGTAAATGAAGTTGTCTTTGCAGATACAATATTGCTTTCGACTCCGGTTGCGGCATCTTTCACCTGGAAATAATAAGTTGTGTTAGGCTGAAGACCGCCGAAGCAGAATTTAGGTTTCCTGCCTTCCCAGCACTGGTTACCTGTGGATTTATATTTAACCACAAGGTTTTCGCAATCAACGTCGCTATAAAGGCCGAACTCATAACTGCAGCCTGAATCCTGAGCTGCTGTTGCACCTTCATAGCCCCATTCGAAGCTGACAGTTGAAGAAGAGACCTCAGTCGCAGTTGCCACAGGAGCAGGAACCGGTGCAGGCTCAGCATCCTCAAGAGTGAGGATCCTGGCTTTTACATCGCTTACCTGAAGGCGGTTGTTACCGGCATCTTTCGCTGCACCGATAATGAGTCGTTCACCAGACAAAACATCTTCTACGTTTACAGTATATGTTACCCATTTGATTCTCTCGGCTGCATCAGCTGCAAGACTTGCCTCAACTTTATTAGAGGTTTTAACACCAGGAGTAAACATATTTGTTGCGCTCATTGTACCCGCTGCGGATGAAACAAAGAACTTGGTCACATTAGCCTTGTCATCCGGATACGCAGCAAGAGTAACTTCTACTTCAAGTTTAGCCTTCTTGCCCGCAGGGATTGCGTTAAGCTCAGGCGAAACAAGATAGCTCTGTGCACCACCTGTACCGAGTTTGAAGAAACCCTGAGCTGCATAGAGGTTTCCAGTGCCTGTGCCACGAGAGAAGCCCCAGTCCTTGACGGTAGATTCTGAAAATATTGTGTTTTGCACTAAAATTGCATATCTTTGCAAAAATTGGTAATTGATTATGCCTACAATTTCTGAATTTTTCGGAATCTATATCTATATCAGATTCCTTGATCATAACCCACCTCACTTCCACGCCAAATACGGTAATCAGGAAGTAACGATTGATATTGTCAATGGCACAATACGTGGAGAGATGTCAGAAAGGGCACTTCGTTTGGTGCTTGAATGGTTGAGCATGCACCGGGACGAGATTATGGATGCCTGGCATAAGGCAGCAAACGGTGAACAGCCTGGCAAGATTGAACCTCTTAAATAAAAATATCATGTTGAAGATTACACAAGTATATTACATTAAAGATTATCAGGTTAAGGTAGTCTTTAGCGATGGGGCTTGTCGTGTCTTTGACTTCAGTCCCGTCATTGCCAAATATCCGGTATTCAGGGAGTTAAACGATGTGACCAAGTTCAGAAGTTACGTCTTGACCGACACATTGGAGTGGAATAATGGCGAGATCGACATTGCTCCGGAATATCTTTATGAGAACGGAATAGCTGTAGTAGCGTAGCTATCTCACGGCCTACAGCGTGCCAAAAGACCTTCTGCAGACGCAGGTTGCGACAGGCCTCAATGGAATGAAGCCCTACTCATGGAGTTCAAGGAGTTCGTCCGCGACGAATATAAGTATGTGGACAAATACAAAAGCATCTATTCCAAATTGAACGACAGGGACACGCCGAAGGAAAGACGCAAAGCCAATACTGTGGCCAATGAGATGCAGGTCTTGAAATCCTTCTTCACCGAACTCGAAGACACCGAGGAGATTTCCCGCTCTCCCCATATTTCTCCGCAAGGAAGAGTTTGCGGCTATCCGGGATTTTGCGCCGAAGAAGACTCTCGTGGAGACCTATTTCCCGAATAACTCTGAGTGAGAGCCCAAACGCGTCAATCTGATGGTTTGATTCTCTTCATCAACCCATATCAGAAGGAAATCATTCTCTACATGACACTCTATGCAGCCTTGATAGTCCCCCTTAAGCATGTGTGGATTATATTTCGCCTCGACCTTACCCTCTTCACGCAATTGTGAGAGTACATTCATGAGAGAAACGAGCTTCTTTTTGTTATGCTCGTACTTCTTGAAGTCTTTCTTGAATTGAGTGGTTTGTTTGAATTTCCACATACTACAGAGAAGCTACATATTTCTTGAATGCCTCAAAATCAAAATCATCAAGGTTCTTGCCTTCCTTAGCCTCCTTGATCGCTGCCTTTGTGGTCTCATTAGGTTCATCATATGCCACAGCCATTAGAACATTCTCCACATAGTTATTGAGACTGCGATTATCCTTCTTTGCCAAGACTTTCAAGCGATTCACCAGATCAGTGTTTAGTCTGAAAGCTGTGGGCTTCTTTATGTCTGTTCTTACTGCTGTTTCCATAATACATTACAATTATATTGCAAATATATTATAAAGTGTAATACAAAACAAATAAATCTCAAGACAATAGATTTGTTAATGTGTTTTTATGAATTTCTCAACTTCTTCGTTTCCAGGACCCAAGAATCGTCAAAAAAATCGTTAACTAAAAATAAGTCGCCAGAAACTCGCCAAAAATAAAAAGAGAAAATCACAGCCGATTGATTTACAATTGGTTGGGATTTTAAAATGTGCGGGCGACCGAAACGCGGAGCGTTTCCATTCCCCCTACAGGGGGATGTCGCTTTGCGACAGGGGGTTGAGAAGACGGAGGCCCTTCGCCGCACGGTTTTCGGCACGGCCGAAAACGAAAGTAACTCACTGATTTTCAGTGAGTTACTTTCGAGTGCGGGCGAAGGGACTCGAACCCATACGCCGGAGGCACCAGATCCTAAGTCTGGCTTGTCTACCAATTTCAACACGCCCGCGGGATTCTTTGCAAAGATAGAGATTTTGCAGCAAAACCATATCAAAATGCTGCAAAAATTCATAAAAAATCACTCTTCCTCCGGAGCAGGCATATTTTTCGAGTACTCGCGCCATTTGGCTATAAGCGCGCACATATCCTCCGGAAGCGGAGCCTCAAAATGAAGATGATTGCCGGATTGCGGATGCTCGAATCCCAGCACAGCCGCATGAAGCGCCTGACGCGGACATGTCTTGAAACAGTTCTGGATGAACTGACGGTATTTGGCATATATGGTACCTTTGTTTATCTTGGTGCCGTCATAGCGTTCATCGCCGAACAGAGGATGGCCTATGTAATTCATATGCACGCGTATCTGGTGGGTACGGCCTGTCTCCAGAATACACTGTACGACCGTCACGAAGCCGAAACGCTCCAGCACCTTGTAATGCGTGATAGCCGTCTTGCCCTGGTCCCCATCCGGGAACACCCTGAAACGCAGACGATCGGAAGGGTCGCGGCCGATATTGCCCTCGATAGTGCCTTCGTCCTCCGGAAGATTGCCCCAGACAACAGCAATGTATTTGCGTTCGATACTGTGTACGAAGAACTGCTTTGCCAGATCGATCTGAGCCTCATCTGTCTTCGAGACAACAAGCAGGCCAGAAGTATCCTTGTCGATACGGTGCACAAGCACTCCCATCCGTTCATCGCCCTCATCCGCGCCTTGGCGTATGCCTAAGTGATATGCGAGAGCATTCACCAGAGTATGGGCATAATGTCCGTGACCCGGATGGACAACCATTCCGACAGGCTTGTTGACTACAAGCAGTTCCGAATCTTCATATACTATATCAAGAGGTATGTCTTCAGGTAAAATCTCCGTACCATGACGCTGGTACGGCATCACGAAGGTGATGACATCACCGGGGCGCACAATATAGTTGGCCTTCAGCACCTTGTCGCCGATACGTACAAATCCGGCCTTCAGCGACAGCTGGATGCGGTTGCGGGAGGTATACTCCATGATGCCCGCAAGATATTTGTCTACGCGCAATGGATGCTGACCCTGATCCACGACATAGCGGAAATGCTCGAACATCTCCTGCTCTTCCAGTTCAAAATCGTCTCGCATCGCAATTATTTATTTGACGTAGCTTCGCGCACAGGCTCTTTATACTGAGGAACCTTAGACTCATCGAGAGTCAGGTATATGGAAACATTGCGCCCCATGGTCATGGATGTATGCGGTTCCGGATTCTGACGATACACAACGGCCGAAACAGAATCCGCATATGTGCGTATACCTTTATCATATACGACATTACCCACGTTAAGAGAGTTGTCGTGTATCTTTTCAGCTGCAAAACCGTACTTCATGCCATACAACGCAGGAGCTGCCGTCATGCAGTCCTCATCATTGAGACCGAGTACCAGGTCGATACGGGATTCGCTGGGGACCATGGTGCCTGCTGCAATCTCACTATTATTGTAAAGCTGGCTCATGACATTATTTGTAGCCATATCGCGTATATATACGAGCCGTCCAAGAGTAAGGCCGCGGGAAACAATCTCTGCATTGGCGCTGCGAAGCGAATATCCGACGAGATTAGGCATAGGAACCTTCTTGGGAGTGACGGCATTAATCGTAAGCATGATACGGCGGCCTGTCTTGACATTCTGCCCCGGCTTGGGCTCCTGGCGGACCACGGCACCCTTAGCCACACGTTTTACATAAATGGAGTCTACCACGTCCAGACGCAGATCGGCATTTGAAGCAATGCGATGCGCCTTTTCCACAGTCATGCCGGTAAAATCAGGCACAAGAATCTCTTTATTATGGCGGGTAACAACATTCAGAAATATACTGGAGCCTACAGCCAACGCAAGCACTACAGCGATAGCCAGCAGGATATTCTTGACTAT
>JAZRXU010000071.1:0-2608 GCA_045600345.1 Candidatus Cryptobacteroides sp.
AGTGCGGATGAACTCGCTACATCCATTCCTGCCATCAGTCCTGTGGCCCCGGACAGGAAAAAATTCCATATCAGCAGCGTGTTCGGGTATCGTGACCATCCCGTGCTGGGATACGGGCGTCTTCACAAGGGCGTCGATTTCAGCATGAAACCTGGCCAGCCTGTCTTCGCGACTGGTGACGGCATTGTCGAGAAGGTGAAGTTCGAAAGACGTGGATATGGACGTCAGGTGGTTGTCAATCATGGGTTTGGCTACAAGACTCGATATGCCCATTGCAAGAATATCCTTGTGGCGGAAGGCATGAAGGTGAGAAGGGGAGAGCAGATTGCGATAAGCGGCAACAGCGGTCTCAGCTCGGGACCTCATCTCCATTATGAAGTGATTTACAAAGGCCATCCTGTGAACCCTGCGCATTATTATGACCTGGATATGCCTCTCGACCAGTATTACGATATAATAAGGCAGGCTGCCGCACAGTCAGAAAAGTTTATGCCCGTGAAATAGGCGGAATATGAATAGATTCTTTAAAATAGTGCTATGGGTGCTCGGAGGAATTATCGTCAGCATAGTTACCTCTGTGGCATATTATTGCCTGTTTGCGTGGCTGTTCTCATCGGATGTCGAGAAGGCGCTTGAACAGGAGAATGCGCTGTATGAAAAGTATCTGCCGCAGATTGAGGGGCAGGCTTATCTGATGGATGCGGAAATGGAACTTCTGAGACGTCGCGACGAGCATATCTACAAGTCTGTTTTCAAGGCCGACGCCCCTGCTGTGAGCGAGATGATAGAGGCTGATATCCAGCTTGATGACATCACCGGCAGAGGCGATATCATCAAGAAGTCGTATATGCAGAGCGAAAGGGCTGCCCAGAGGGCCGCAAGGGTGGAACAGTTCTGGCGTGAGATCACGGATTCCATATCCAGGAAGTCATATCCTGTGCCGCCTATGATCACTCCGGTCAAGGAGTTGACACATAAGAATATAGCTTCATCCACGGGAGACAAGTTGAGCCCGTTCTACAGGACTACGGTCGCTCATAATGGCCTGGACATCATTGCCCCTGCCGGGACTCCTGTAATCGCAGCTTGTGACGGGCTTGTGACAGCTGTCCAGAAGTCGAGCGGAGGTATGGGAAATATGGTTACGGTTGCCCATTCGGGAGGCTATGTCACCCGTTATGCCCACTTGTCGGAAATCACGGTGCCGAAGGGTAGACGGGTGAAGGCTGGTGACGTCATAGGCAAGGTCGGAGATAGCGGCAGGGCGTTTACGACACATCTTCATTACGAGGTTCTCAGGTATGGGGAGCCTCAGGATCCGAACAATTACTTCTATGGTGTCATTTCGCCTGAGGAATATTTGAAGTTCATGATAAAGAGTGCCTCTTCCGGCCAGTCAATGGATTAAATCACAGTGAGTTATGAAAAAGCTTTATTATACGATCTCGGAAACTGCCGAAATGCTCGGCGAGAATATAAGTACAGTGCGGTACTGGTCCAATACCTTCTCCAAGTTCCTCAAGCCGCATCGCAACGCGAAGGGTAATCGCATGTTCGTGGATAAGGACATTGAGGTGCTGCGCAATATCAGACATCTGACAAGGGAAGGTGGGCTTTCCCTGGAGGCCACTGCGCGAAGACTTTCCGATCGCAAATCCGGAGATGACAAGTTGTTGAAAATCAGAGAATCACTGCTTCAGATCAGAGCTCGTCTGGTGCAAATCCGCGAAACGCTGTAATTTTACTTTATTTTTGCCGGAATTTTTATTATATTTGCAACCCTTATTACATGTAATAAAAATTCAATCAGACATATGGCAAAGAAAGTAACACCAGCTCAGGCTTCAATTGATGCGCACGAGACATTCGTGTCTATCCGTAAAACCTTTTCTGAGGGCGATGTAGCTCTCAAGCTCAAATCTCTCTACGATTTGCAGCAGATCGATACTGAGCTTGACAAAATCTATCAGCTTCGCGGCGAACTCCCTGCTGAGGTTGAGGCTCTCGAGAACAAGATTGCAGAGCTTAACGGCAAGGCTGCCAATATTGCGGAAGCTATCACAGACGCAGAGAAACGCATCGGCGAATACAAGCAGCAGTACAAGGTCTGCAAGGACCAGGCTGCCAAATATCAGGCACAGATGGATGAAGGCGTGACCAATTCACGCGAGTTCGATTCTCTGAGCAAAGAGATCGAGAACCAGGACCTCCTCGCTCAAGTTGCAATGAAAAAGATCGGCGAGAACGAAGAGTTCATCGAGGCTCGCAAGGCAGATCTTGATGCTATCGACGAGAAGATCGAGGTCCGTCAGGCAGATCTCGCAGCCAAACATGTAGAGCTCGATACCATCGCTGCCAGCACGGCAAAGCAGGAGGAGAAACTTCTTGCACGTCGCAGCGAGTGTGCAGATAAGGTGGATGCCCGTACAATGAGCGCCTATGAGCGCATCCGCAAGAGCGTGCGCAACCACATTGCGGTAGCTGCTGTATATAACGAGAATGCATGTGGGGGCTGTCACAGCGGGATTGCCCCTCAGAAACTTATCGACATTGCAGATGGCAAGAAGGTCATAATCTGTGAGTACTGCGGGCGAATTCTTGTATCTCC
>JAZRXU010000072.1:0-8762 GCA_045600345.1 Candidatus Cryptobacteroides sp.
GCTCCCACAGGGTGTCAGGCCTGCGATTCATCAGAGCAAAGAGTTCATCCCTGTAATATTCGAAGTAGGCCGAAGACATATAGGCCGAATCGATGGCCCTCTGATGGCGCACGAGAAAGCCTTTGGACCAGTCCACTTGCATCTCGGTTATCAGTCTGACGCCTTCCTTGTGGATCACAGGCACCTGCAGAGCCTGGACACCATTGGCTGTAAGGATATTACAGCGGTTGCGCCAGCTCTGCTTCTGGTAGTTCTCATGTGCCTCCAACAGAACATCTCCCTTCTGCAGAAGAGAGATGTACGAAATTGGAGGAAAATATGCGATGCTCAGTACCGCCATCCGGCCTACTCGAGCTCGCCTTTCGGACCGCTTGCGGATGGACCGCGAACGATACCGCGTTTTGAATTGCGGATGAAGTTGAGGATGGTGTCACGCTCATCGCTCTGAGGGAAACCAGCCTCGATACGGTCGCATGCATCACTCACAGCAAGACCTGACATATAGATGATGTCATACATATCCTTGATGTTGCGTATCTGGTCTGAAGTGAAACCACGACGGCGAAGGCCGACAAGGTTGACACCGGCATAGGTCAGAGGCTCGCGTCCGCTGAGTACAAACGGAGGGACATCTTTGGTGACCTTGGAACCACCGCCCACCATGGCATGTGTACCGATATGGGTGAACTGATGCACCACAGTGCTTCCGCCAAGGATAGCCCAGTCATCTACGACAGTCTCGCCGGCAATGCCTACATAGCTGACAAGTATACAATGGTTACCCACCACACAATCGTGTGCGATATGAGAGTATGACATGAGAAGAGTATCATTGCCCACCTTGGTCACACCTTTGCCGCTGGCTTTGGTGCCGCGGTTGATAGTGGCGCATTCACGGATATTCACGCGGTCACCTATCTCTACGTAAGTGATCTCACCGTCGAATTTGAGGTCCTGAGGCACAGCGCCGATCACAGCACCAGGGAAGATATTGCAATCCTTGCCTATTTTTACATAATCAAAGATAGTGGCATGCGGAAGCACATGTGTACCGTCTCCGATTTCTACATTTTCTGCAACATATGCATATGCATCAATGGTCACATTGTCGCCAAGCTTTGCACCTGGGTGCACTGTGGCAAGTGGATGAATATTTGTCATATAGTCTTATTTATTATTTATCTGTTCACGTACAGCCTTGGCTGCATTTGTATTTATCGTATGGCCGCTGCGTACCGCAGTCACCCTGGCCTTGAGGAATCCGCCGCACAGGCGCAGGTCTCCAATAAGGTCAAGAAGCTTATGACGGGCGCATTCGTTAGGAAAGCTCAGACGAACATTGTTGAGATAGCCCTTTTCATCTATGCGGAGCTTCGGTTTATTGAAGAGCTGTGCCATCCTGGCCACCTGCTCATCATTCACTGGATGTTCCACTATGACAATGGCATTATCCACGTCGCCGCCCTTGATAAGGTTGTTGTTCAAAAGGAATTCAAGCTCGTGGAAGAATACGAAAGTACGGCATGGAGCCACCTCTTTCGAATATTCGATATTAGGACTCCACGACGCAGTCTGTACGCCTACGACCTTGGAATCGAAATCTATCTGTATGTCATAAGAAAGCTTCTCTGCTGGTGTCAGGCGCACTACAGAGCCTGTCTTCTCATTGATTATTTCCACCTCATCTGCAAGAGTGATATAATTACGAGGCGCATTCTGAACCTTGAGACCATCCTTGAGCACAGCCTCCACAATAGGGGCGGCGCTGCCGTCGAGAATTGGCATTTCCACATTGTCCGCCTCTACGATTGCATTGTCTATACCAAGGCCTGTAAGCGCCGAAAGCACATGCTCCACCGTTCCTACCGCACATTCGCCGCACGCCAGTGATGTGCTTCGCGCTGTACTGGACACATACTCTGCCAGTGCCTCCATCTGGGGAGCTCCCGGAAGATCCACGCGGCGGAATATGATACCTGAGTTCTCAGGTGCGGGGCATATCTTGATTTTTGTATAGCAACCTGTATGAAGGCCTTTGCCCTCGAATTTGTATGATTTACGCAGTGTCTGCTGAAGTTTCATATTACTTTATTTATTCGATGGAGCGTTCTTGAACATTGCGTATGCACGCATGTAGACGCGATAAGGAATTGCAGGGCTTCCCATAAGTATCTGGCCCTCTTCCCTGACGCTGCCCTGAACGCCTGACTGTGCTGTGATTGTTGTCTTGTCCGCAATAACAAGATGGCCGGCTATTCCGCACTGGCCTGCGATAACGCAATTCTTTCCCACCTTGGTACTGCCTGCGATGCCGCTCATGGATGCCATGACGGTATTCTCCCCTATTTCCACATTGTGCGCCACCTGACAGAGGTTGTCTATCTTGACGCCCTTACGGATAATTGTGCTGCCTATCTGCGAGCGGTCCACGGTCGAGTTTGCACCAATCTCCACATCATCCTCGATAACAACGTTACCATTATGCTGGATCTTGCGATACGACCCGTCCGGAAGCGGCGCGAATCCGAAGCCGTCACTGCCTATGACAACGCCTGCATGCAGAATCACATTATTGCCGATCACGCAGCCCGGATATATCTTTACTCCAGGATAAATGATACAGTTGGACCCTATCGTCACATCTTCACCGATATAAACCTGCTCACCGATACGGGTACAGTTACCGATACGTGATCTCTTTCCTATATATGCGAAAGAGCCCACATAGACCCTGCGGCCCACATGTGCGAACGTTGCTATATGGCATGCGAATCCGCGGTGACGTCGTACCTGCTTTTTCTGTGAATGAAAAAAGTCCAGCAGGGTGGCAACTGCCGAATACGAATCAGGCACACGTATCATCGTAGGATGAACCGGAGCCGATGGTACGAAACTGTCATTGACGATGAGTATGTCACACCTGGTGGTATAAACGTATTGCTCGTATTTTGGATTTGCAAAAAAACAGATAGTGCCAGGCTTTCCGCTCTCTATACGGGCAGGCCCGCTTACTTTAACATTTGGATCGCCTTCAATCTTTCCGTCTATTATCTCTGCGATCTGCTTTGCTGAATACTCCATTATTTAGGGTTAAGTTTTTAAGCGCACAAATTTAGCGATTATTTTCCGTGTTTGGTGTTTTTTTTATATCTTTGCATTGTGAGAAAGATGAAGGAGGACGCGGTCCTTCTTTTTCTTTTATAAAAAAACAACGTAAAATGAACGCCAATTCCATTATAGATGCAATATCTCCGATATTAGTTGCACGCGGACTGTTCCTTGTGGAAATAAAGATCAGCAAAGACAACGATATCACCATCACTGTAGAGTCTGCAGAGGGCATCGTGACCCTTGACGACTGCGAGATCATCAACCGTTTCTTCACTGAAACATTCAGCCAGGATGAGGAAGACTACTCGCTCACGGTGACATCTGCCGGCCTTGACGGCGAGTTCAAGGTAAGGGCCCAGTTCGACAAAGCCGTAGGCAAGAAAGTAGAACTCTGGCTCAAAGGTGGGAAGAAATACACCGGAGTACTCCAGAGTGTTTCTGACGAAGGCATCATGGTGGATGGAACATCATATACAAATTCAGAAGTTAACAAAGTAAAATATCATATAGAATTCTAAAATGGAAAAGACAGCACTCAAAGATGCATTCTCGGAGTTTAAGAATCTCAAGAACATCGACCGCGCCACTATGGCCAGTGTTTTGGAAGACGTATTCAAGTCACAGCTTGCAAAGACATATGGCACAGCTGACAATTTCGAGGTAACTATCAATATCGACAAAGGCGACTGCGAGATCATGCGCTATCGCGAAGTTGTGGATGTCGTAGAGGACCCTCTGACACAGATCAGTGTGGAAGACGCTAACAAGAATGGCGATGATTTCGAGGTAGGAGACGATTTTGCAGAGGAATTCAGCCTCGCAAGCTTCGGCCGTCGCGGTATTCTCAACCTCAAGCAGAACCTTCAGGGCCGCATAATGGATATCGAGAAGGCAAATGTATTCAACAAATATCAGGACAAGGTCGGCGAACTCTTCACCGGTGAGGTTTATCAGACATGGGCTAAGGAGGCCCTTATGATGGACGAGGAGGAGAATGAGCTTCACCTGCCTAAGATGGAGCAGATCCCTGGTGAGCATTTCAAGAAGAAAGACACTGTCAAGGCTATCATCAAGAGCGTGGAGATGCGCAACAATACTCCATACATCACTCTTTCACGCGTAGCGGACAGCTTCCTCGAGAAGCTCTTCGAGCAGGAGGTTCCGGAGATCTATGACGGTCTTATCACTATCAAGAAAGTAGTGCGTATCCCTGGTGAACGAGCAAAGGTTGCGGTAGAGAGCTACGATGAGCGCATCGATCCGATTGGAGCATGTATCGGCGTAAAGGGCACACGTATCATAGGCATCGTCCGTGAGCTTCGCAACGAGAACATTGACGTCATCCAGTGGACATCGAACAAGCAGCTCCTTATCCAGCGAGCACTTGCTCCGGCGAAGATCTCATCGATTGTCATCAGCGCAGACGAGGCTGAACCTATAAAGGTATACATGTCACCAGACGAGGTTAAAAAGGGTATCGGCCGCGGCGGCTGCAACATTCGCCTGGCATCAATGCTCGTAGGTCGTGAGATCGAAGTATGGCGTGACCCTGTGAAACAGGAGGAAGAGCAGGAGGAGGACGTACTCCTCAGCGAATTCGCCAACGAGATTGACCAGTGGGTTATCGACAAACTTCAGGGCATAGGCTGCGATACGGCCAAGAGCGTCCTTGCACTTGACCCTGTAGATGTGGCACGTCGAGCAGACCTTGAGGATGAGACAGTAGAAGACGTATTCCGCATCCTCGCAAGCGAATTTGAAGACTAATTAAAAGATTTTTAGGGGAAGACAATATGGCAGAAATCAGATTGAGTAAAATAACCAAAGAGTTCGGTATCGGACTCGGCACTCTTGTGGACTTTCTCGAGAGTGCAGGTGTCGCAGTAGAACAGAATCCTAACTTCAAGATATCGGATGAGTACATCCCGGCCATCGAAGCAAAATTCGGTGCTGATCTCAAGGCAAAACAGGAAGCAGACAAAGTATCCACCAAGCTGAAAGAGATGATAGACAGCACAAATGGCAAGAAAAAAGCTGAAGAAGAGGAGGACGATGCTCCTGTTGAAGTGATCATCAAAAGTAACACTATAGCAGCTCCCGTTGTTGAAACGAAGCCAGAGCCTGTTGCCGAGCAGGAACCTGTTGCCGAGCAGGCAGTCGTGCCTGCAATCGAACCCGCAATCGAACCTGTTAAGGAAACAAAGATAGAAGTGGAGAAACTCGCCGGTCCTGTCATTGTTGATAAAATTGATCTCGAAGCACTTAACAAGAAGCCAAAAGCTGAACCAGCTCCAGAGCCTTCCCCAGAACCTGCCGCTCAGGAGCCAGTTGAGACTGTTGTAGAGAAAGTCCAGCCACGCGAGACAAAGATCGAGGCCGAGAAGCTTGCCGGTCCGAATGTTGTCGGCAAGATAGACCTTTCCAAGTTCGAAGCTCCGTCAAAAAACAAGAAGCGCGAGCGCATCCAGGTCAGTGGTTCTCAGAAAGTTGACGTTACCAAAGTTGAAGGAGCCACAAACAACAGTGGCAAGAATAATAACAACGGAGGTAAAAACAACAAAAACAACCAGCAGAACAACAAGAAAGGCGGTAAGAACAACAATCAGCCTGCCTTCCGTCAGCTCACCGAGGCAGAGATAGAGGAACAGCAGAAAGAGATACAGAAGCAGATCAAAGAGACCTATGCCCGCATGAACGAGGGCAAGGGCAAGAACAACTTCGGTGCGAAGTACCGCAAGGAGAAACGCGAGGCTGTTGCGGAGAAGATGCAGGAGGAGATGGAGCTTGCAGCTGCTGAAGACAAGACATTGAAAGTAACTGAGTTCGTGACAGTCAACGAACTTGCTACTCTCATGAATGTGCCTGTGACGAAGGTTATCGGAGCATGTATGTCCCTCGGTCTCATGGTGTCTATCAACCAGCGTCTCGATGCAGAATATCTCGTGATGGTGGCTGAAGAGTTCGGCTACAAGGTGGAATTCGTCACTGCATCGCTCAACGAGGCCATCGAAGATGCCGATCAGGAGGATAAACCTGAGGATCTCGTGCCACGTCCACCGGTAATCACCGTGATGGGTCACGTTGACCATGGTAAGACTTCCCTGCTCGACTACATCCGCAAGGCTAACGTTATTGCAGGCGAGGCCGGCGGTATCACCCAGCATATCGGTGCATACCACGTCGAGCTTCCTGACGGTCAGAAGATCACATTCCTCGATACTCCTGGTCACGAGGCCTTCACAGCGATGCGTGCCCGTGGTGCCAAGATGACTGACCTTGCAATTATCATCATCGCAGCCGATGACGCAATAATGCCGCAGACCATCGAGGCCATCAACCACGCACAGGCAGCAGGCGTACCTATGGTATTCGCCATCAACAAGATAGATAAACCAGGCGCATATCCGGACAAGATACGCGAACAGCTCAGCAACATGAACATCCTCGTAGAGGATTGGGGAGGCAGCTACCAGTGTCAGGAAATCTCTGCAAAACAGGGTATCAATGTCGAGAAACTTCTCGAGAAGGTACTCCTTGAAGCTGAAATGCTTGAACTGAAAGCCAATCCTAATAAGCGCGCAAGCGGTGCTGTCATCGAGTCATCACTTGACAAGGGACGCGGCTATCTTGCTACAGTGCTTGTGCAGAGTGGTACAATGCGTGTAGGTGACATTATGTTGTCCGGCCAATATACAGGCCGCATCAAAGCGATGTACAACGAGCGAGGACAGAAAGTGAGCGAGGCTGGCCCATCCGTTCCGGTTTCAGTTCTCGGTCTGAACGGTGCTCCTACCGCAGGCGAGACATTCAACATCATGGCTGACGAGCGTGAGGCCAAGGACATTGCCACCAAACGTGAGCAGCTTCCCCGCATTCAGGGCATCAAGACTCAGAAGCATACTACTCTCGACGATCTCGCACGCCGTATCGCTATCGGCAACTTCAAGGAGCTCAACGTCATCGTCAAGGGTGATGTGGACGGCTCTATCGAGGCGCTCTCTGACTCCCTCATCAAGCTCAGCACAGAAGAGGTTGTGGTCAACGTCATACACAAGGCGGTTGGTCAGATCTCCGAGCGCGACGTTCTGCTCGCAGCAGCATCTGACGCCGTTATCATAGGTTTCCAGGTGCGTCCTTCCGGCGAGGCTCGCCGTCTCGCGGAGAAAGAGCAGATCGAGATCCGACTCTACAGCGTCATCTACGATGCTATCAATGAGATCAAGAGCGGTATCGAGGGTATGCTTGCTCCAGAAGAGAAAGAGGAGATCATCGGTACGGCAGAGATTAAAGAGACCTTCAAGATCAGCAAGGTCGGCACCATTGCCGGTTGTATTGTCAAGGAAGGCAAGATACAGAGAACAAACAAGGTACGCGTCATCCGTGACGGCATCGTGGTATATACAGGAGAACTCGGTTCGCTCAAACGTTACAAGGATGATGTCAAAGAGGTTCTCACCGGTATGGACTGCGGTCTTAACATCGAAAACTTCAACGATATCAAAGTCGGTGATATCGTAGAGGCATACCAGATTGTAGAGATCAAGAGAACTCTGTAATATATACCTTTACTTCCAGCCGAAGACCATCTCTGAAACTTAGGGTGGGAAACCCCTCCTCTTTTTGGAATACCATTAACGGCAGTATTCCAAAAATTCACCCCCATTGTTTCATAAATTGGTCTTCGGCTGGAAGTATATTATAATAGAGCGATGCAGAAGAATAGAAAAGCAGCGCTTTGGAAACAGATGGAACGCAAGCTGCTGTTCTGAACAAAATATGCAGCAGAGGAAAGTTCCTCAGCCTGACGAAGATCATCAGCAGAATACAGGAAGATCATGCTGCATTTTCCTGCAATAAATCCGTCTTCCAGCAGTGTCACTCCTCCATTGCCTCTATTAAGAGTTATTATGGACTTGTAATCAGCCAGAAAACACTCCACTCCCGGGATATCGATAATATCCGAGCTCACTGCATAAGGTGTAAAACCGCTATCATATGCATCCGAAGCAAAACGGGACAGTCTCACAATATCTGCATCTTTCAGGTCCTCAGGCTGATATATCGAAATCAGTGCCACATTTCCGTCAAGAATAGCCTCTGACATATCTGCGCCGTCGGCATCCCACAATGCGAGTGTCGTTGTGATATCACTCGCATCTACAGCATTCTCCGGACGTATCGTCTGTGAGGGCTTATAATCGGTAAAATCAAAATAAGGCACAGACAGCCATGAATAAACGCATATTGCACATATGGCTGCAACATCTATAGCGAATGCAACATATTTGCGTCTGTATGTGATTCCAAGGTCCCATACCGGTGTGAATGCAATAACGCACATTACACACAGCACAAGATTCTTGACCAGAGTCTGAAAATGGGTAAGATGTATAAATTCACCGAAACACCCGCACTCCATCGGAGGGTTGAAGACGGCAAGAAGGATGGTGACGGCAGTAAAACACGCTGTGAGCACTGAAGCTATTATGCCGAATGTCCTGCGCCATACGCCTGTAAGCAATGCCACTGCAACAATAGACTCTGCAAGGGCCAGAGCAGTTCCGATAGCTTTCGAAGCAGGGAGAAGCCAGTTGAAATGGATAAGTTTGAGATATTCCGCTACAATAAGCCCGGTGCCGACGGGATCGATA
>JAZRXU010000073.1:0-2809 GCA_045600345.1 Candidatus Cryptobacteroides sp.
AGAGCTTGAGACCATATACGAAGAGAAGAACATGAGCCTTACGCAAGACATGAGAAAGGTATGGGAGGCTCTCGACAACGGTCTTTTCCCCCACCATCCATACGGCCTGCAGACTGTCCTCGGCACACAGGAACATCTAAAGAATCCATCCATCACCAATGTAAAGAAATACCATGATACCTACTATGTTCCCAACAATATAGCAATCTGTGTATCCGGCGATTTCGACCCTGATGAGATGGTGGCTGCAATTGAGAAATACTTCGGTGACTGGCAGCCTAATCCCGATATCCCTGTGCTTCAATACGAGAAGGAGTCCCCTATCGCCGCTCCTGTGGTCAAGGAGGTGTATGGCCTTGAGGCAGAACAGGTTGCCATGGGCTGGAGACTTCCTGAAGCGAAGGATCTCAAGAACACGGCAATAGCAGATATCGTTTCCAGCATCCTATACAACGGACAGGCAGGACTTATCGACCTGGATGTCAATCAGCAGCAGAAGGCACTCGGAATATTTGCCGGCAACCAGACGCAGCCCGACTACAGCAGCTTCCTTGCCATCGGCAGTCCTAAACAGGGACAGAGCCTGGACGAGGTACGCGACCTCATACTCGAGGAGATTGCCAAGCTCCGCAATGGCGACTTTGATGACGAACTGATACCTGCCACCATCAACAACATACGTCTCGACAGAATGCGTCAGCTGGAAAGCAATTCCGCACGCGCCGTGACATATGTCAATGCATTCATCAACGGCGTAGATTGGAAAGATGCAGTTAAGTCTCTTGGCCTCTACAAGACTGTCACCAAGGCTGATGTTGTGGCTTGGGCAGATGAATATCTTGCAGACAATGCTTACGTTATCGTATACAAGCGCCAGGGCGAAGACAAGACCGTACAGAAGATCTCGGCGCCTAAGATCACCCCTATCGAAAGCAATCGCGACAAACAGAGCACATTCCTTGCTGAAATGGCTTCACGCGAGGTCAAGGCCATAGAGCCTGTATTCGTCGATTTCTCCAAGGATATGGATGAATTCAAATATGCCGATAATGTCAATGTACTTTACAAACAGAATAAGACAAACGACCTGTTTGAGGTAGAGTTCGTATATAATAAAGGTATCTACGACAATCCCGCTCTCACCACAGCCGTCGATTATATCTCATATCTCGGCACAGAAAGCATGAGCGCCGAGGATATAGCATCAAAGATGTACGCACTCGGATGCAGCTTCGAGGCCCGCGCATACGCATTCAGTACCGTACTGAGAGTTGAGGGTCTTGGAGAGAACATGGCTGAAGCTGTCAAAATAGCCGAAGATCTCATTCATGGCGCAGTAGCAGATGAGGACATACTCAGCAATATCAAGCTGGACGTGATCAAGAGCCGCACGGATGCTCTCAACAACCAGCGTGCATGCTTCGGCGCCCTCCAGCGCTATATGCGCAACGGCGCCGATTATATCAAGGCCACAACACTTGACAACGACGCACTCAGCGCTCTCACATCAGAAGAGCTGCTTGCAGCAGTGCGTGAAGTGGCAGATTACGGACATGAGGTTGTATACTATGGCCCTGCCAGCGTGAAAGGGCTGAAAGGTATACTTGATGCATGTCACTACGTGAATCCCGATGGTGAGATGCTGGAAGAAAAAGAACTGGAAATGATTCCGACAGCAGGCAATGCCGTGTATATGGCACAATATGATGCTAAGCAGATCTACTATCTCCAGAATAACGTATCCGACAGGTCATTCTGCCCGGAAAAAGAGACAGTGCTCGATCTCTACAACGAGTACTTCGGAGGTGGCATGAATACCATAGTATTCCAGGAAATGCGCGAAGCTCGCGGACTGGCCTATTCAGCATGGGCACGCCTCAGCGCCCCTCGTACAGCACTGGACAAATATTCATACACTGCATTCATTGCGACCCAGAATGACAAGATGCGCACTGCCATCGAGGCATTCGACGAGATCATCAACAACATGCCTGTTTCCGAAGCCGCATTCAATATCGCAAAAGATGGATTCATCAGCCGCCTGCGCACAGAGCGCACCACAAAGAAAGGCGTTCTCGATGCATACAAGGCATGCCGCCGTCTCGGGCTTGGCGAGCCTCTCTCACGTCAGGTATTCGAACAGGTGCAGGATATGACACTCGAGGATGTAGCAGCCTTCCAGCAGGAATGGGTCAAAGGACTTGACTACTCGTACGGCATACTCGGCGATATCAAGGACCTTGACGTCAATTATCTTCGTACCCTGGGCCCTGTCAAGGTGCTCTCCACCCGTGATATCTTCGGATATTAAACAACAAAAAACTGGCCTTCAAAATTGAGGGCCAGTTTTTTATATTTCCCGAAAAACTTATTTTGCGATTACGCGAGCCATCTCGAGAACTTTGTTTGAGTAACCCCACTCGTTGTCGTACCAAGATACAACCTTAACGAAAGTAGGATCGAGCTGGATACCTGCTTTAGCATCGAAGATAGATGTAAGAGGGCAGCCACGGAAGTCAGTTGAAACAACGCACTCGTCAGTGTAACCGAGAACACCTTTGAGCTCGCCCTGAGAAGCCTCTTTCATAGCAGCGCAGATCTGCTCGTAAGTAGCCTCAGTGTTAAGCTCTACAGTAAGGTCAACAACTGAAACGTCAGATGCAGGGATACGCATTGACATACCTGTAAGTTTGCCGTTGAGCTCGGGAAGAACTTTACCTACGGCCTTAGCAGCACCTGTAGATGAAGGGATGATGTTCTCGAGGATACCACGGCCACCGCGCCAGTCTTTCTTAGAAGGACCGTCAAC
>JAZRXU010000074.1:0-2988 GCA_045600345.1 Candidatus Cryptobacteroides sp.
GGAGATGCTCTTCTTCACAGTCATGTTCTCCGCTTCGGAGATTGCCATCCTTATCTCGCGCGAGGTGGCTTCTCCCTGTCTTTTTACGAGTTCAAGGGCTGCAGCCGCCTTTTCACCTGGAGCCACGCGGTATTTCGGAAGGCTGCGGCGATAGTTCATCAGATGCGCGTAGCACTCAACGGTCGCGAATGCCGTCTTCCCGCCCAGAAATTTGCCGAAGGCGATATCACCTTCCTGCACTGCATCGACTTTCCAGTCCCATGGCCCCAGCTGGTCTGAAGACGTGAACCAGCATCCCGGGTCTGTCATTTCCTCGATAGACCACCCCGGCACTTTGCTCCGGAACATGGGAATGATACCCATCTCCCTTATCAGGGCTATCATCTCCTCGAAACTATGGATCAGTTTATGTTTCATCGCGACAAATATAAAGAAAATTGCGCGTTTGCGTAGATTTCGCGATATTTGCTGAAAATACATCTGTCGGATAATACAAAACCACTTATGAATATGAAAAGATTGTTGAATGTGCTCGCAGGAGCCATTGTGATTTTTGCCATGGCTGCGTCTGCGACTTCATGCAAGGAGCCTGATTACAAGGCACAGATAGAAGAGAAGATAACCGCTTTCCAGGAGTTTTATGCCGGTGTCATCACGGATGCGGAAATGTCGGAGGATGATAAGGATGAAGCGGTGGGAGAGAAGTATGACCTTCTGGGCCAGGAGCTTGAGCAGATTGCCCGCGAGGCCCTGAAGAAGCATAATGATGACACACTTGCCGTATACATGGTAATGGTCATGGAGCAGTTCGAGCTTACTGACGGCGAGGGTATCATAGGCCTTATCGACCAGCTCGGCCCCAATGCGCAGTCATTCGATGAAATCCAGGCTTTGCGCTCTCTCTATGACAAGAAGTCTCAGACTGCCGAAGGCACAAAGTTCGTGGACTTCGCTGTGACCCAGCCTGACGGCAAGGTAAAAAAGCTTTCAGACTATGCCGGCAACGGCAAATACTGTCTTGTGGATTTCTGGGCATCGTGGTGCGGCCCTTGCAGGCGTGAGATTCCGTTCATAGCCGATGCATACAAGAAGTTCGCAAAGAAAGGTCTCAATGTGCTTTCCGTAGCCGTGTGGGACAATCCGGATGATTCCAAGGCAGCAGCCGAAGAACTGGGTATCACATGGCATCAGATCATCAACGCCCAGCAGGTGCCAACTGAGATATATGCCATTCAGGGCATACCTCATGTGATGCTTATAGGCCCGGATGGCACCATACTCAAGCGTGATCTTCGCGGTCATGCAATAGAGTCGGAGCTCGAGAAATATCTGTAGTCCGGCCTGCAGAATGACCGTAAGGGAGAAAATAGCGCTTTTCCCGCATGAGCCGGGAGTGTATCGTTATTACGATGCAGAAGGGAACGTGATATATGTTGGTAAGGCAAAAGACCTGCATAAGAGAGTGGCGCAATATTTTGTCCCCGCCGAACGCCTTACCCGCAAGACTGCCATCATGGTCAGCAAGATAGCCGATGCGCAGTATTCCGTGGTCGATAGCGAGGCTGATGCTCTGCTGCTGGAGAATAACCTCATCAAGCAGTACAAGCCGCGCTACAACATCATGCTTAAGGACAGCAAGACGTATCCTTGGATATGCATATCGCATGATGACTTTCCCAAAGTGTTTCTGACCAGGCGTCTGGACAGGAAACAGGGCCGTTATTTCGGCCCGTACAGCAATGTGACCCATGCCAAGGCGCTTCTGGACTTGTTCAAGTCGCTGTATCCCCTCAGGACATGCAATCTCAAGATTACTTCCGAGGCTATCCTCAGACGCAAGTTCCGCCCTTGCCTGGATTATCATATCGGCAAGTGCAGCGGGCCGTGCATAGGTGCTGTGAGCTTGGAGGAATATAATGCAAATATAGACGAGATAGCATCTCTGCTGAAAGGAGGCAAGAGCCGTATCATCGGGCGTTACAAGTCTCTGATGGAGGAGGCAGCCGCGAATCTTGAATTCGAGCAGGCTCAGAATTACAAGGAGCGCATGCAGAGTATCTCTAACCATTATTCGAAGAGCGTCATTACGGCAGCATCCGAGCTCGATGTCGATGTGTTTACCGTCATAATGGACGGGGCGGATGCATACGGCAATTTCCTCCGTCTGCGCGAGGGCAGCATAGTGCAGTCGCTCAATCTGGGCTTCAAGCTCGGCATCGAAGAGACGCAGGAGTCTGTGCTGGCTACCTTTATTGAAGAGATACGGGAGAAATTCGGCGAACTCAGCCGCGAAATCATAGTACCTTTCATTCCGGACGGGGAATTCCCCGAGAATCCGACATTCACGATTCCCGCGCGCGGCGACAAGCTTGCCCTTCTGGAGCTCAGCGCCAAGAACGCGCGCGAGATGCGGTTCAATTCCCTGATGCAGAAAGAGCATTGCGACCCCGATGCGTTCAATAGAAAGGTGATAGAGGAGCTGCGCGATGCGCTCGGCATGAAGGAAACTCCGGAGCATATCGAGTGTTTCGACAACTCGAATATCCAGGGCACAAACCCTGTGGCCAGCTGCGTGGTGTTCCGAGGAGGAAAGCCTGCGAAATCCGATTACCGGCATTTCAAGATAAAGACCGTTGTGGGCGCGAATGACTATGCTTCCATGAAGGAGGTCGTGAACCGTCGCTACTCGCGCATGCTCGAGGAGAATCCTGACGACCTGCCGCAGCTCATAGTAATCGATGGCGGCAAAGGTCAGCTGGGTTTTGCATACGAGGCTTTGTCGGAACTTGGCATAACCGACCGTCTTACCGTGGTCGGTCTGGCGAAACGCCTCGAAGAGGTCATACGCATAGGAGATCCTTTCCCGCTTTTCATAGACCGCAATTCGCAGGCACTGAAGCTCCTGCAGCGCGTGCGCGATGAGGCTCACCGCTTCGGCATCACCCATCACCGCAATCTGCGCAGCAAATCGCAGATCGATTCGGCACT
>JAZRXU010000075.1:0-4477 GCA_045600345.1 Candidatus Cryptobacteroides sp.
CTCGGTATATATGCTGGAAGGTCTGCACGGCGACCTTTATGACTGTTTCATTGCGCACGGCGGCATCTTCGCCGGGAAACAGATGTGGTTCACCACCGAAGAGGTGTGGTTTGCAAACTGGGACAACGGAGGCCTTACCGAATACGCATATGAAGAGGGCCCGCAGGGTCCTGCAGGCGACGGCATCACATTCGGCGGACTACAGCAAGCCGGAGCCCCTTACGCCACCACGGCAAAAGCTGCAAGGCACTACGGCGCATCCCCTTCTTCAATGGTCACAAAATGGCATACACCCATACTCTGCATACACGGCATGATGGACTTCCGCATACCATATGAGCAGGGCATGGCAGCCTTCAACGCTGCACAGATGATGGGAGTGCCATCAAAGCTGGTCATCTTCCCGGGAGAGAACCACTGGATACTGAAACCACAGAACTCCCTGCTTTGGCACAGAGAGTTCTACGGTTGGTTGGATCGTTGGATGAAGTAAAACCGGAGAATCTCCGGTCTATGAACTAGTATATCAGTTTGAATATACCGACAGCAGCGGCTGCGCCTGCAATTGGAGCGACAACAGGAATCCAAGAGTATGCCCAGTCGCTGCTTCCTTTTCCTGGAATAGGAAGCACTGCATGCGCAATACGTGGTGCGAGATCACGCGCAGCATTCATGGCATAGCCGGTAGTAGCGCCCAGCGACATACCCAGTGCAACGATAACATATGTGATAGGTACGAGACCCGCCCCCGGCCAGTTCTTGCCTATGCACAGAATAGCGAGCATCAGCATGAATGTTGCGAGGAATTCTCCGAAGAAGTTGACAGGAGTGTTGCGGATTGCCGGAGCTGTACAGAATACTCCGAGCTTTGTGGCAGGGTCTTCAGTACATGCGAAATGATCCTTATAAAAAAGCCATACAAGCACCGCACCACAGAAACCGCCGAGCATCTGTGCAGCGATATACCCCGGTACCATTGCCCATTCGAACGCACCGTTAAGAGCCAGGCCTATAGTCACCGCCGGGTTGAGATGACCGCCCGAAGGGCCGGCTACAAGAGCTCCCATGCATACGGCGAGACCCCAGCCCAGGGCGATAGCCACCCATCCTGCACCCTGCGCCTTCGACTTGTTTAGCGAACATGCGCAGCAAACGCCGTCACCGAACAGTACCAGAACCAGGGTACCTATGAACTCAAGAATACAATTTGTCATATTATACCTGATTTAATCAAACTTCTACCTTGACAATGCCCTTCCTACGGCTTCGGCCCATCCTGCCTTCAATTCTGCGACCTTATCCTCTGACTGTTGAGGGGTAAACCTGCGCTCCACAGCCCACTGAGACTTAATCTGATCTATGCTGTCCCAGAAACCAGTAGCCAGACCAGCAAGATAGGCAGCACCCTTGGCTGTAGTCTCGACACATGTAGGACGCACCACATCAGTGCCCAGGATATCGGCCTGGAACTGCATAAGATAGTTGTTCTTGGATGCACCACCATCCACTGCCAGACTTCCAAGTGGAATGCCTGCATCCTGCTGCATGGCATTAACGATATCCATAGTCTGGAAAGCGATACCCTCAAGTGCCGCTCTCGCGATATGCGCCTGGGTGGTGCCGCGGGTGATACCGGTGATGGTGCCTTTTGCGCGGGTATCCCAGTATGGAGCTCCAAGGCCTGTAAGCGCAGGCACAAAATAAACGCCTGCATTATCTTCGACGCTCTTTGCCATTGCCTCGGTCTCAGGCGAGGTCTCAACGATCCTGAGGCCGTCGCGCAGCCACTGGATCACGGAACCGGCCACGAAAATAGAGCCCTCCAGGGCATAATTCACAGTATCACCTATCTTCCATGCTATAGTGGTAAGAAGGTTGTGTTTGGAAAGGATTGCCTCCGCGCCGGTATTCATGAGCATGAAACAGCCTGTTCCGTAAGTGTTCTTCAGAGAACCCGGCTCCGTACACATCTGCCCGAAAAGAGCAGCCTGCTGATCGCCGGCAATACCTGCGATTTTTACAGGAGAGGTGAACATTTCGGCCTCGCCGTACACTTCAGAGCTGTCCTTTACCTGCGGCAGCATGCTTGCAGGTATGTTGAATATATCCAGAAGCTCCTTATCCCACTCGAGAGTATGGATATTGAAAAGTAAGGTACGGGAAGCATTGGAAACATCCGTCACATGCACCTTGCCGCGGGTAAGGTTCCACACGAGCCATGAGTCCACAGTTCCGAAACGGAGCTCTCCCCTCTCGGCTCTCTCCCTCGCGCCTGGTACATTTTCAAGAATCCAGCGTATCTTGGAAGCAGAGAAATAAGGATTCAGGATAAGGCCGGTTTTCGAGCGCACCTTGTCTGTCAGCCCCTGGGCAATGAGAGAATTGCAGAAATCCACTGTACGGCCATCCTGCCATACAATTGCGTTATACACCGGTTCACCTGTCTTTGCATCCCACACGATTGTTGTCTCGCGCTGGTTGGTGATACCTATGGCTGCGATCTCCGCCGGGTCGATATTATGCTGGGCCACAGCCTCGCTCATGGTAGATGCCTGAGAGCCCCATATCTCCATAGGGTCGTGCTCCACCCAACCCGGATGAGGGAAGATCTGCGGGAACTCTTTCTGCGACACCGATACGATGTTGCCGCTATAATCAATGATAATACTCCTCGACGAAGTAGTACCCTGATCCAATGCTAATATATATTTTGGCATTGCTTACACTACTGCTGAGGGTTGGCTTTGATGCCGTATTTGGCAAGGATCTTCAGGACAGGCTTCTCGATGGAGCGCTCCCATACAGAGTAACCGTTGTCATTAGGATGCACGCCGTCGGCAGTTGATGACTCGCCATTGTGGAGGGCTGCATCTGGCTTGATATAATATACATCCTTATACTTCTTGCAGATCTTCGGCATCATCTCGTCGGTCAGAGCACGACGGCCTGCAAACTCCTTCTGTGCGGATGTATCGAAGTTCTCCTTTTCCCAATAGATAGTGCGCTGCACGATGATAGGCTTGCCCGGATGAGCTTTGACCATGCGGTCGATAAAGCCTTCGAGACGGTCCTTGATCATAGGGATATTAGGATTTGAGAATGGATCGAAGATATATGCATCGGCCTCGATGTCCTCCATCACGTCAGCAAAGTATGGCTGCATCTTGCAGTTGCCGCTGAAACCCATGGTGATAGGCTGGAGTCCTGTATGACGCATGAACTGTACAGGATAGCTCATGCCTGCACGGCCTGTGCTGATACCGTGTGTGAAGCTGCTGCCGTGGAAAAGTATCTTATGCTTGAATGGAGACTCGAGAGCTTCGATCTTTGCATTCTCATCCACGCATACCTTGAGGGAATTGACCTCCACATTGATAGGAAGATACAGCAGACACTCCTTCTCCCCCTCTGCCATGGACCCCACAACCTTCTGGACTTTGTCGGCATCTTTATGGTCATGATAGAAATCGGTCATGCCGGCCCAGAGCCATTTGCCGTCTTTCCTGATGTAGAGATCGACACCACGGTATGAGCGGTAAGATCCGCGGTGAGCCTCGCCGAACACTACAGATACGCCGATATTCTTACTGTCTGTCTTGAAGAGTACCGCAAGACCCGCTGGGACACGGCACTGGAAGTTCTCACCTGTTGTGAATCCCTTATATTTCACGGTATCAATACGATGATAAGGATTCGGAGTATCGAATGCCTTACCCACAAGATTGAGGTCTGCCGCCTCCACACGTTTCCAATCGCCCTGGGCCATGGCCATAACTGAGACCATGAGAGCCGCTGCTGCAATAATAATCTTTTTCATAATTTTTAAACTCATCCAATTTAATCGGGACATTACAGACAAATATAATAAAATCCGACCATCGGGCGCACAAATTCCTTAAAAAACATATGCTACCTGCTTCCTCTTTTTCATAGAGCTAATACAATAGATGGATCAATGTCAAGTTTCTTCGAGATTATTCTTGCCTGATCATAAGTTGGAGTTTTCTTGCCGCCAATGATGTCGCATAACCTCGGCGCGGATATTCCCAGCAGGGATGCGAGCTCTTTCTGTGAATAGCTACGTACCTTCATTCTCGCCACGATGGTATTCGACAATGAAGGAGTCTGAATAGGATAATGCTCCTGTTCATATTCCTCCACCATCGCTGAAAGAACGTCAAGTTCAAGCAGACGCTTATCGTCTTTGGGAGTGTTTTCATCGGTGGCAAAGAAAAGTTCATCAATCCTTGCCATAATTGCATCGTACTGTTTTTTGTCCTTTATCTGTGCCATAACCTATATGTTTAAAACGTCAATCTTCATATACTCATCGTGTGTCCCCACAAAACGGATATATACCAGTTTCGGCGTGAACTTCACGGCTACCACCAAACGGTAATTATTACCTTTTATGTTAAACACATAATGCTGATTACCAACATAATCAACAGAGTTGAAATCCGCTCGCATATCATTG
>JAZRXU010000076.1:0-13872 GCA_045600345.1 Candidatus Cryptobacteroides sp.
TATAACAACATAGAGCTTCCGCAGAGCATTCACAGCTCTGTGAATCCATCTCAACATCCGGAGCCTGAAGCTGTGCGCAATATGATAAGCAACTTCCTTGCTGCGAATGGATTCAATGAGATGATGAACAACTCACTCACCAAGGGTGACTACTACAGCAAGCTTGCTACATATCCTGAGGCTGCGTGTGTCCATATCATGAACCCGCTCAGCAGCGATCTCAACGTCATGCGTCAGTCTCTTGTTCCGAGCGGTCTCGAAGTGATTGCATATAATATCAATCGTCAGTGCAACAACATGAAACTCTTCGAGTATGGCAGTGTGTACCGTCTCAAGGAGGAGGGTGCCACTCCGGATACGCTTGATAAGATAGAGGAGCATACCGCTTTTTCAATATTCATGACAGGAACCCCTGACAAGACCTGGAATGTGGCTCCGGCCAAAGGCAGTTTCTTCGCTCTGAAGGGTTATGTGGAGCTTCTTTTCAAACGTATAGGTGCAGACCTGTATCAGATGGAGACAGAGGCTGCCCCTTCTGATATTTATGCGGAAGGATTGGTATACAAGATGGCTGGCAGTGGTGAGATTGTGTGCACCATGGGTACTGTTCTCCCTTCGTTCGCAAAGCAGTTCGGCATCAAGCAGACTGTATTCGCAGCAGAGATCAGCTGGCCGCAGTTCTTCAAACTTGTCAAACGCAACAAAGTCAAATATAGCGAACTTCCTAAGTTCCCTGAAGTCCGTCGCGATCTTGCCCTTCTCGTGGATGAGAATGTCACCTATGCAGACATGCGCAAGGCAGCCATCCGTGCTGGCAAGAAGATGGTGAAGTCAGTTAGTCTTTTCGATGTGTACAGAGGCGACAAGATACCTTCAGGCAAGAAGCAGTATGCTATGAGCTTTATCCTTCAGGATCTGGAGAAGACTCTTACTGATACTGATACAGAGCGTATAATGAACAATATTCTGGGTCTGCTCCAGAAAGACTTCGGCGCACAGATACGCTAGGCGTTTTGAGACATTCGGTCTGTCATATAGCCATTATTCTCATCCTTGTATCCGCTCTTTGCGGCTGCAGGGAAGGCAAGGTGATACCTCGCAGAACCATGACCAAGATTTATGCGGACATGGCGATGGTGGATACCAGGATTGCACAGAATTACAGCGTGCGCCGTTCTGCAGACACCATGCGTGTCTATGGTGCGATACTGGAGAAATATGGTTATACGGAGCAAGACTTCATGGTGAGCCAGGAAAAATATGTGAACGATGCCGGCCGTTATGTGAAGATGCTGAAGAACAGTGTTCTGGCTCTCGAGAAGGAGCGAAAGTTACTTCAGGCAGAGCAGAAACGTATCGAAGAGCTTAAGGCAATGGCTGAGGGTGTGCTTCGCCATGCTCCAAACCGCATATATCTGATGGATACCTTGGATCTTGCGGATACCTCGTGGTTCGATTTTGACTTCCAGCAAGGGCTTGACACCGCGTTTTGCGGTCCTATGCTCATAGTCTGGGCAGATACGACAGGCTCAGTATCCCAGGTCGACTCGCTGAAGACTGAAGAACCGGAGCCTGCAGAAGTAGAACTTGTGGAGAAAGTAGAGGCGGTGCAGAAGGCAAAGCAGGAATCCGCATTCGGTAAACTCCTTAGAAACGGCGACCGGCAGAAGATTGAAAAAGAGATTGTAAAGGCGGATGTTGCGCTTTGATGAAATAGTATTCGGGCCTATCCATTCCCGCAGACTGGGTTCGTCGCTGGGTATCAACCTCCTGCCTCAGCATGGCAAACTGTGCAATTTTGACTGCATATACTGCGAATGCGGATGGAACAGGGAGGGACGCACAAATGAGACGTTGCCGGGTGCGGATGCCATAGCGGAGGCGCTCGAGCAGAAACTCGTGGCCTTGAAGGCGAGCGGAGAGCGGCTGGATTCGATAACATTTTCGGGTCATGGCGAGCCTACTCTGCACCCTGAATTTGCCTCAATTGTTGACGTGACAGTCGAGCTCCGCGATAAATATTTTCCTGGTGTGCAGGTGTCGGTGCTTTCGAATGCTACAATGCTGGGAAAGAGCGAGATCGTCCAGGCGCTGAAAAAGGTGGATAACCCTATCTTGAAGCTTGATGCTCCGGATACTGCCGGCGCTGCATATATCAATCGTCCGCAAGGAAAATATGATGTTGACGCTGTAGTGGCGGGCATGAAGCAATTTGAAGGAAACTTTATACTCCAGACTATGATGCTTCACTCGGATGGCTTGGATTTCAGTGCAGATGCACATGCATTTGAGGCGTGGAAATCAATTGTCAGGGATCTAAGGCCAAGAATGGTGATGGTCTACTCACTGGATCGTCCAAGCCCTCAGCAAGGTCTTGTGAAGATGTCTGTGGAAGATATGTCTGTCATGCTGGCCGACCTTATGAATGAAGGAATAAACATTAAAATATACTAACCATTATGGATCTTTTGGAAAAATATTCTTATACCCCCATACAGGAGGAGATTGGAAATGCACTTGAGACCATTTCCAAGAATATAGAGGCAGCAATGTCCGAGCAGGTGCTCAAGAAGTGCTTTTCGATGATGGACCTTACCACGTTGAGTACTACTGATACGCCTGCTACCGTGTCTAAGCTCGTTGCTAAGGTGAATGCTTTTCAAGAGTCATACCCCGAGTATCCGCTGCCGGCTTCGATATGCGTATACTCTAATTTTGCTGCTCAGGTGTCTCGCGAGAAGAATAGCCCTGATGTGCATACTACTGTTGTGTCGGCATGCTTCCCGACATCTCAGAGTTTCCTGGAGGTAAAGCTTCTTGAATGCAGGATGGCTGTAGAACAGGGTGCTGATGAAGTGGATATCGTACTTTCTCATTACCATTTCGCTAACGGAGACTATGAGGCTGCTGCAAACGAGATCGCACAGGTTCGCCGTACTGTGGACGAGGCTGCAGCTGGTCGTCATGTCTGCCTTAAGGTGATTCTCGAGACAGGAGTCATGAAGACACCGGAGGATGTGGCTCGTGCATCCTTCCTGGCTATGGAGGCGGGTGCAGATTTTATCAAGACAAGTACCGGCAAGGTGAATGTCAATGCCACTCCTCAGGCTGCATATGTCATGTGTCAGTGTATCAAGGCATTTTATAAGGCAACAGGCCGCAAGGTGGGCTTCAAGCCAGCCGGTGGAATGTCCACTGCCCAGGATGCTGTATGCTATTACTCTATTGTGAATACTATTCTTGGCGAGGAATGGCTGAATAAGAATCTTTTCCGTTTCGGAGTAAGCCGAATGGCCAATAACCTTATATCCGCCATAGAGGAGAAGACGGTTTTGTACTTCTAGGCTGTACACGGATAATTTTCGGCAGGGCGCTGATAATTAGTGTTTTAGCCTGACGACAAGAGTGGAGAATATGTTATTCTTCACTCTTGTTCTTTTATAAGAACGATGTCTGGCATGTGCTGACGGCCGATTTCTGAACTTACACGTGTAGGTTTTTCACTACACGGATATGTCGTGGTAGTTTTGCGAAAAATTTAATGATATGAAACGCGTTCTACCTTTTATCCTGCTTTCAGCTTTTTCTTTTGTCTCATGCAGCAAATCCTTTCTTGGGACAGGCAGCGCTGGCCTCTATGATTCTTCTATCGGCCATGGACAGATAGTTCTCGGCGATCAGCTTGAGAATCCGTATGCCATCAATAATATGAAAAGTGCATTCGAGAAGCTTTATCCGACAAAGTCATCGGCTGATATGGAATTTACTGATTATTACGTCCGCTTCCTGCCTGCGGATTCGGAGGAGCTGGATCGTCTGCGGGGAATGGGACTTTCGCTGCTCGACCATCCTATGGACTATGAGATAGTGCAGGAGGGCGACTGGTATCACGATCCATCCATTGCTTCAGATGAAATTACGTGGCAGTACGCAGTGGCTCCCAGGGGGTTTGTCTTTCCATCTGACATTACGTATGAAGTGCTTCAGGAGTGCTATATCGCGGAGAATAGCAAATCTACAAAGGCAGATGCAGAGATCGATTGGGATGCAGTGGAAGCCGCCGCTTTCGAACTTACCGGCAATGCAGATATGCTGATGCCAGCTGATGGCAGCAAGGCCGGTACGGTACAGCCTGCGGGACGCATCACGATAATTGATGAAAACTATAATGGCGGGCAGCCTCTCGGGGTGTCAGGTGTCAAGGTGGAGTGCAATGTGTTCGTAAAATTCTCATCAGCCTATACCGATAGGGATGGTTATTACAAGATCCCCAAGAAATTCACTCTAAACCCGAGGTATAGGCTGGTGTTTTCCAATTCAAAAGGATTTTCCATCGGTTTCAATACAATATTGTATAAGGGGTCCGTTTCAACATTGGGCAAAAATTCAGTGTCTGGAGTAAGTATGACCGTGGATGCAAGCTCGGACCGCTCGCTCTTCCGCAGGTGTGTTGCCAACAATGCAGCATATGACTATTATGACAGGTGCGCAGTGGATGACCTTGGCATAGCGCAGCCTTCCAGCGGGATCGTGATGTGGATGTTTGACAAGATGGATGCCTCGAGCACTCCTATGATACATCATGGCACAGTGCTGAACTTTACTCTTGCCAGTGTGTACTATGAGGTGGCCAAATTGGTAATAAAGATATTCGGCCCGGACATTACGATAGGATCCAAGAATCTTGTCAGCTATCGGGAAATATATTCAACTGTTGTACATGAGCTTGCGCACGCGTCTCATTTCGCGCAGGTCGGGGCAAAATATTGGGATAAATATATTTACTATATCCTGTCAGCAGCTGCGACTGGTGGTTCTACTTATGGCGATGCCTCGATGGGCGATTCCGGATATGCGGCAGTGGGCGAGATGTGGGCATATTATCTTGAAGCAAAACTGTATAAAGAGCGTTATGGCGGTCCCAATCCCATGTTCGGCTGTGACAACTGGTTTCATCCCCAGATCTTAACGTATCTGGAAAGTCGCGGTATCACGGCATCTCAGATCTTCTCCGCACTTACGCCGGAGGCTACTGATGTGGAGAAATTGCGCGATATACTGATAGATCAGTGTCCGTCTAAGAAAACCACGATAACTCAGGTGTTCAATAGGTATGAGTAGAAAATTCATAATTCCGTTTCTGCTGCTGTCTTTTGCCGCACATCCTCTGTGGGCACAAAAGCTGGAACTTAGTACAAATGCCGTGAGTTGGATGGCTTTTGGCACCATAAATATTCAGGCAGACTATGCTCTTGCCCAGCATTGGACTGTCGGTATATCTGGCAAGTACAACCCCTTTACGTGGGATACGAATGGAGGGGAGAAGCAGATGCAGTTCAAGCAGAGATCACTTGCTGCACATGGACGATGGTGGCCGTGGCATGTATACAGCGGTTGGTGGATCAGTGGCAAGGTACAGTGGCAGGAATATAATGTGGGAGGCATAATATCGGATACTACAGAGGAGGGACAACGCTACGGCGGAGGACTTGCTGCAGGTTACAGTTATATGGTGAACCGGCATCTTAATGTCGACTTCGGTCTGGGGTTCTGGGGCGGCATGAAGAGATATACTGTGTATTCATGTCCGCGGTGCGGAATACGGATTCAGGAAGGGGTCAAAAGTTTCATACTGCCAAATGATCTTATAGTGGGCTTAAGTTATGTTTTCTAGAGGACGGCTCCAATCAATACTAATTCTCATATTAACCACTATCTCATGTTCTGTCCTGGAAAATAGAACAGACTGCCCATGTGATCTCTTCCTGGATTTTTCTTCTCCCAGTTGTGAGAGCTGCGATGCGTTGCATGCGGTTGTGTGCGGACCGGATGGACAGGTGGAATGCGAAGCAGATGTCCTCCGCTCTGATTATCCCCAGGGCCTTAGACTCTCAGTGCCACATAGAGATAAGGTTTTTGTGATTGTGTATCCGGAGGAACTGTTGGCGTACTTCGATGCTGGCAGCTGCAGGATAAGGGCCGGCGAGCTGTGTCCTGAGTTGTATTCATACAATACGGTATGCAATACAATGTCGGATCATTGTGAAGCAGCTGTGGTGATATGCAAGAATTACAGCAAGATAAATGTCGAGTATGTGACAAACTCAGACTGCGATATGCTAATGGAGTTGAGATGCCGCTTTGCAGGGCTCGACTGTGAAGGTAATCCTTTATCGGGAGAGTATATGGCTCATGAAGGGATTAAAGGTGATGCCGCTGCGTCATTCAGGATTCCGAGGCAAGGTGACGATTCCATGATTCTTACCATATATAGCGCTTCCGGCAGTTCACGTAACTATGCCCTTGGAAATGCGCTGGCCCGTGGCGGATACGACTGGACGAAGCAGGATCTCGACGACGTTACTGTCAGAGTGGACTTTACGCTGATGTCTGTGTCTGTATGTGTGGACTCCTGGCAGGAAGAAATCTTCCTTCCGGTTGTTATATAGAAGTATGTATTGATCTACTCTGCGTTTTGTTGCGTCTGTTCGTATTTCTTGAATGCGTCAGAGCGCTTCAGGACGAAGTTTGAACCAAGGTATTTGGTGCGGACCTCCTCGTCTGCCGCCAGTGCTTCCGGTGTGCCTGCCTGGAGGATGGTTCCTTCGTAAAGCAAGTAGGCACGGTCTATAATTGCCAGAGTCTCACCAACGTTGTGGTCAGTGATGATCACACCGATATTCTTGTACTTGAGCTTTGCAATGATATGCTGGATATCCTCGACGGCAATAGGGTCTACGCCCGCGAAAGGCTCATCGAGAAGAATGAATTTGGGATCTATGGCAAGAGCGCGTGCAATCTCGCAACGACGGCGTTCACCTCCTGAAAGCTGGTTACCGTAACTTTTGCGCACCTTGTGAAGGTTGAACTCGTTGATGAGGTCCTCAAGACGCTGTTTGCGTTCTTCTTTGGTGAACTTGTCGCTCAGCTCCATCACCGACATGATATTGTCCTCGACGGTCATCTTGCGGAAGACAGAAGCCTCCTGGGCAAGGTATCCCACGCCCTTCTGTGCTCGTTTGTACATAGGGAGATCGGTTATCTCTTCGTCGTCAAGGAATATCCTGCCTCCATTAGGTACAATCAGACCTGTGATCATGTAGAAACTGGTAGTCTTGCCGGCGCCGTTAGGTCCGAGGAAGCCCACGATCTCTCCCTGTTCCACTTCCATGGAGACGCCCTTGACGACAGTGCGTGGGCCATATTTCTTCACAAGATTTTCTGCGCGCAGTTTCATGTTTGAGTTATTTAAGTTCCAGACCTAGATCTGTAATCAATTCTTTAACTTTGGGGTTTGCCTCCATCATTTCTCTGGCCTTGTCCTCTGAGCTTACAACCACCTTGGTTGATGGGTCTTCCGGCTGGACGTCAAGTGTCAGACGCACCTTGCTGCTGCCAACGAGTTCTCTGAACTTGCGTTCTATGCGGGCATTCTTGTCAAAAAGCCATGTCTTGAGCGATTCGT
The DNA here is from genome assembly GCA_045600345.1 of Candidatus Cryptobacteroides sp. Lineage (GTDB taxonomy): Bacteria > Bacteroidota > Bacteroidia > Bacteroidales > UBA932 > Cryptobacteroides. Next base: position 7,466 of record JAZRXU010000076.1, read on the forward strand.
TGATTACAGCATATGTCAGGAATATCTCTCCGTCTTTTCTTTCGATAGTCAGCTTGGCACTTTCCAGAGCGTTCACCAGACGTTGATTGGAGGCAGAGGCCTCTTTGAGCTTATTCCATCCGAGCATTATCTCTTCGTCTGTGATGTCGCGATCGTCTACGGCAGTGGCCTGGACCTGTTCCTCTTTTTTCTGCTGGTCTTCGACTATGGACTTGACAGATACGGCTTTGGCGGATCCCACAGGGGCGCGGCGTGCCGGTTTTGGCTGTTCCTCCTCCTCTTTCCTTTGCCCGGTGGTGGGCAGAGTTTCCGAATGCTGTTGCGGTGCTTCCGAATGCTGTTGCGGTGCTTCCGGTGCAGGTGCGGGTGTTGTTGGCGCTGGCGCAGCCGGAGCGACCGTTGAGGCGGCTTTATTAAGGAAGCAGAGCCTCATGAGGGCGAACTCTATGTGCAGACGGGGATTGACGGCTGCCTTGTAGCCCTGTTCACATTGGGTGGTGATGGTCAGGGCGTCGTACAGGAACTTCTCACTGCATGATGCTGCCTGCTGATGATATTTCTGTTTCAGAGAGTCTGCGAGCTCCAGAAGGGCATCTATCCCTCCTGCCTTTGCCACCATCATGTCACGGAAATGCGAAGACAGCGCCGAGATGAAATGAAGGGCATTGAAGCCTTTTGCAAGTATCTCATCGAAAGTGCGCAATGCACTCGCGTAATCTCCGCTGAGAAAGCTGTTTGTCAGAGAGAAGCAGTATTCGTAATCCAGTACATTGAGATTGCGGATGACATCGGCATATCTTATGTCTGTGCCGCAGAATGCGATGGTCTGGTCGAAGATGGTCAGTGCATCACGCATGGCGCCGTCTGCCTTGATGGCTATTACGTGCATGCTCTCTTCATCTATCTTTATATTCTCTTTGGCAGCGATCGAGCGCAGATTGCGAACGATGTCGCTTATGCTCATACGGTTGAAGTCGTATGTCTGACAGCGGCTCAGGATAGTAGGTAGTATCTTATGCTTTTCGGTAGTAGCCAGGATGAAGATGGCGTATTCAGGCGGTTCCTCGAGCGTTTTGAGGAATGCATTGAATGCTGCCTGCGAGAGCATGTGCACCTCATCGATGATATATACGCTGTACCGGCCCACCTGAGGCGCAACACGCACTTTGTCTATAAGCTCTTTGATGTCATCCACGCTGTTGTTGGATGCGGCATCCATCTCATGGATACAGTATGAACGGCCTTCGGCAAATGAACGGCAGCTCTCACATTCTCCGCAAGGTTCTCCGTTCTCCAGGGGAGAAGAGCAGTTGATCATCTTGGCAAAGATGCGCGCGGTGGTGGTTTTGCCAACTCCACGCGGACCACAGAAAAGATATGCATGAGCCAGCTGCCCTCTTTTTATGGAATTTTTAAGGGTAGTGGCTATGTTATCTTGACCGATAAGGGTCTCGAAAGACTCCGGACGGTACTTGCGGGCTAATACTACATAATCATTCATAATCCACAAATTTAGCATATATTTTGTAACTTTGCCTTGGTAAAAAAGATTATTATGAAAAAAGTGCTCCTTTCGTCCGCATGCATATTCATAACCATTCTGGCGTGTGCGCAGGCCAAGATTCAGACTAAGCAATACGTGCTCAATGATTTCCCGGAGAAGACGCTCAAGGTTCTTCTTACCGGCAACGAGATCTTTGATTCTGCTCTTCGCGCCAATATTCAGGAGATATGGCATATAAGTCCGTTCGAGTTCTGCGAGAGAGAGGAATTCGCCTCTTTAAAGAGGAATGACGAATACTACTTTCTCGTGCTTACAGATACAAAGAGTAATGCCGACCGCAAGCAGGGTATACGCTACCTTTCCGTACTCAAGGGTAAGGATACCGCTACAGATGGCGTGAACGGCATGTATCGTGTGATCAATATCCCTTTCTGCGCTGCGGGTTCCAAGTCCGGCAGAGAGGCGATAGTCATGGGCCCTATGATCGCTGCGCTTCAGACCGGTATCGAGAAGATGATGAAACGTCCTATCAATCTCGTGGACGGAGTAATGGCGGAGCCTTTCGTTGGAAAGGGCAAATGGAACAGGAAAATACTGGTAGAGAAATCAGATCTCTCATATAATGTGGGGGGCTCGCTGGAGGCAATCTACAAAGTGGAGAATATATATCTTGTAGATGATATTGCCATGGCGGAGGCTGTCGATGAACGCAGCGGCGACAAGATTATCTGCTATGCCATCATTCCTGCTCATATTACAAAGGGATCGGTCAGCTATACAATGCTGTTCAAGGCAGATACCTATGAGCTTATATATATGAAGAGTCATACTATAAGTTCGAAGACGCCAGCCGGAATCCTTCAGGACGAGATGCGTGAATTCATATCCCGCAATAAATAATCGATAAGATGCTCACGGGCGCTCTGGATAATGGACTTCGCTATGCCGTCAGAAGTTACGGCAATGCTGTGGGCTATTGTGCCCTGAGCATACGCGTGGGTACTCGCGACGAAGGCGACTATCATAGTGGTATCGCTCATTTTGTGGAGCATACCCTGTTCAAGGGAACATCTCGCAAGAGTGTTACGGCAATCAACAACGCCTTGGAACGTCTGGGAGGAGAGCTTAACGCATATACTACCAAAGAAGAGATAGTCCTGCATGCAACAGTCTTGAAGAAGGATCTGGCCAAGGCGGCATCTCTGCTTATGGAGATAGCGACGGATGCGCAGTTTCCGGAGGATGACATAGAGATCGAGAAAGGCGTTGTCATAGATGAAATAGCTTCTTACAAGGATTATCCGGCAGAGGAAATATACGATCGGTTCGAAGAACGTCTTTTCGCGGGCAGCGACCTGTCTCGGCCTATTCTGGGTACTGAAGACAGCGTGAAGGCCATAACCAGTGCGGAGCTCAGGCGTTTCCGTTCCCAGTTCTTTACTCCTGATCGCATGGTCATGACCATGGTCTCTCCTCTTGCAGAGGAAAAGATGGCGGGGATAGTGTCCAACGTTGTCGCTAAAAGTTCCGGCGGTGCCCCTGTCAGGGAGAGGGGCACCGCCGGAACTTTGCCAAAAGGCTTCGGGAGTGTGACTTTGGATAAGGATAACAACCAGGTGAACTGCGTCATGGGCTCTTTTGCTCCTTCCCTGAAGGATGAGCGGGAACGCCTGGCTGCTATACTTCTGTGCAATATACTTGGAGGCCCTTCGTCGAACAGCATTCTGGGCTCCAATCTTCGTGAAAAGCACGGCTGGGTATATAATGTGGAGTGTAACTATACCCCTTATTCAGACACCGGCATAGCCACAATAAATTTCGGTTGCGACAAGGAGAATCTTGCCAGATGTCAGAAGGCTGTCCGACATGAACTTAAGAAGCTCATTGAGGCTCCGCTCAGTCCGGCGAGGCTTCGCGCAGCCAAGATTCAGATGCTTGGGCAGAATGCCATAGGCATGGAAAACGGCGAGGCCCAATGTCTCAGCATGGGCAAAAGCATGTTGAGTTTCGGTCGAATTGCGGATGACAACGAGGTGCAGGAACGCATAATGTCGGTAAGTGCAGAACAACTGCAGGATGCTGCCAGACATATTTTCAACCCTGATACTCTCAGTACATTGATATTTCTGTAAAGACGTATGGATGCACTTCAAAAATACATCATAGCACACAGCAGCCCCGAGCATGAAGCTCTGGCATGGATACGCAGACAGACAAATCTGCGCACCAATCATGCGCGCATGCTGTCCGGCCCTACGCAGGGTGCCCTGCTGACTATGCTGGTCCAGCTCACAGGCGCCCGTAAGATATTGGAGATAGGTACTTTCACGGGTTATGCCACCACCTGTCTTGCCCTCGGTCTATCCGAAGAGGGGCACGTCGATACGTTGGAGATAAATGATGAGCTCAATGATCTTATTTTCGAAGGGTGGGAGAGAGCCGGCGTGAGAGACAGAATATCCCTTCATACAGGTGACGCGCTTGATACTCTCGCAGGTATGGCATCATGCGCAGAGGAATATGATCTGGTGTTTATCGACGCGAACAAGCGTCACTACCGCGCATACTTCGATGCGGTATTCCCCATGGTGAAGCACGGCGGTCTCATTCTTGCCGACAATACGCTATGGGATGGGAAGATTCTCGAAGATCCGCTCCCGCAGGATGCCCAGACCCTGGAAATAGCGGCCTTCAATGAAAAGGCCGCCAACGATGAGCGGGTAAGTACATTCATACTACCGCTTCGCGACGGCCTCACTTTCATTCGTAAGAAGTAGTTTCCCTATGATATCGTCCTTTTCGTGGGCGATAGGAGTTTTTGCATGCTTACAATACTGTCTGTTGGTGTTTGTTGAAAACTTGTGGCTCCTGTGGTTCGCAAGGCAGACCCGCGAAGCCATCCTGACCAAAGCATATCTCGGTCATAGATAAGCGCAGTTGTATAAGGATACTTATATTTTCAAGGTTATTGCATCTGTTAATATAATTATTCTTATATTTGCATTATAATGTTATCAGACTATGGCGATAGCAAAGGACAGTTCAAGCGTTGAGATTGTAACGACCATCGGGGAGCGTTTCAGGGAATACCGTCTTGCAGCCCAGCTGACCCAGCAGGAAGTTGCGGACAGAGCCGGTGTATCCAAGGTCACGGTGTACAGTTTCGAGAATGGACGACTCCCCAACGTTTCGCTAAGGACAGTTGCTGATCTCCTGCGAGCCATTGGGATGCTCGGCAGAATCGATGATCTACTCCCTGAGATACCTGTATCCCCATATCTGATTTCAGCATCATACAATACAAAAACCAAAGTTTATCACAAGCGAAATGGCAAGAAGTAAGGCTCATGGACAGCCGAATCTGACCCTCAGGGTCATCCTGTGGGGAAGAGAGCTCGGCAGGCTCTTGTGGGATGACAGGAAAGGTGTATCGGTCTTTGCCTTCAGCAAGGATTATATTGCAGACGGACCAGATGTCTCCCCGTTGGACTTGTCTGTCCACTCCCCTTTGGCTTATCTGCCCGTGAGCGGCCGCACCGAAGGATTCTCAAAGTACAACGGTCTGCCACCCTTCATTTCCGACTCTCTGCCCGACAAATGGGGTAACGAGGTGTTCAGCGAGTGGGCGCGCAGAAACGGTCATGACCCCGACAGGGTATCCCCGGTTCACAAGCTTGCGTTCATCGGAAAACGAGGAATGGGAGCTCTAGAATTTGAACCCGAGGAGGCCGTGCGCATTTCGCAGGACTCCATCGAGATACGTGAGATTATCGATCTGGCTGGAAAGATTGGAAATGACAGGGAGGAAGCACGCATTCTTGCAGATGAGGAAATCACCCTGCAGAGCCTGTACCTGGTAGGAACTTCGGCCGGAGGACAGAAGAAAAAGGCAATCATAGCCATGAAAGACAGCCGCACCGACATCCGGTCAGGGCAGGTGATGGGGCTCGAAAGGGATGGACTGCGTTACTACATTCTGAAGCTCAACGAGCGCGATGACTTCCCATCGGCAGAAATCGAGGCCGCGTTCTACGACATGGCGCGCTCATGCGGGATACGCATGGAATTCTCCGACCTGTTCATGGTGGAGGGTGTGAATCACTTCCTGACGGAGCGCTTTGACCGCAAAGACGGGATGAAGATGCACATGCAGACTCTTGCCGCCATACGTCCGGGCACTGACAGCTACGAGGCGCTGTTCTCGGTATGCAGGGAACTCGGACTGCCGGAAAAGGAACTTCAGGAGTTATTCTGCAGGGCTGTGTTCGACGTATTCTCTGGCAACACCGATGATCACGACAAGAACGTAAGCTTCCTGATGGCCCCCGACGGGGCCTGGCATCTGGCGCCCGCATACGATGTAACCTTCACCGCAGATATCTTCAATCCGGGGATGATCTACAGGCGCCGCTCCATCTGCGGCAAGAACCGTGGAATCACGGCAGAGGACCTTCTTGCCCTCGCGGAGTCAAAGGGCATCAAAGGGGCCAATGCTACATTAAGCAAGGTGTTTGAGGCTCTGACCGGGTGGCGAGAGGCGGCTACCCGAAGAGGTGTGTTTCCACACTGGATCGACCTGATTGAGAGGTACATCTCGGAGCTACTGCCAGAGGAGTATTCCTCAAGGATGCGCGGATGGATACTGCCTCCGTTCAAGGAGTACCGGCATCCATCAGGGCAGGTAGTCACCAGCCTGCGGTTCGAGGAGCACGAGCGCGGTGCTGTCCATATGCTTGCCACCATCGACGGACGAGTTCGAAAACATGTTTTCTCCCCCGGCAAGGAGGAAACCCTTGAGATCAAGAGACTGGGCCTTGACAGGACGCCCTACGAAAAGAAGATCGAACTGCTGGACGGATATTTGTTTGACTAATTATACGATTCACCGACTGTCTTGATAACT
>JAZRXU010000077.1:0-8731 GCA_045600345.1 Candidatus Cryptobacteroides sp.
GTTCTCTTCTATAGAAAAGAACACGGTGCTGCGGAATCAACGCGAAATACTGACCGTCTAATGTGGTCGGATACTCAAATGGAATGAAGGTGGGCATGGCATCTTTCCTCCGTCTTTAGTTTACGTCTATCAGACGTAATCATTTTACGACATGCAGACGCAAATGTCAAGAGGAAAATTACAAAATGAAGGGACCCCGTATCAGCACGGGATCCCACATCAAATATTAGGAATCTATGCGCTTTTATCCATTTCACCTTTGAGCCACGCGATATACTCGTAGAAGCGTTTGCAGGGGCAGTCGTTCTCACATTGGTGGGTAGCACGGCATTGCGCCGAACAGAAGGTTGCTTCCAACTCATACATAAAGGATTCTGCGCCTTTGAATACTTCCATACGCTGGTTGGCTTGCTTCCATTCACGCATCAACTTCTCGTGCAGTATCTGCGTGGGAGAGTCGATCTTGACGACCGTTTTCTCGGGATCGTCGTTATAGTCCTTCATAACCTCATCAATGCTCAGGTTTTCTTTCATCAAAAGATTCAACATAGACTCCATAGCACGCGCACTCGTTGCGCCCTCGTGAATCCGCTGATCCAGTCGGTTCACGTCCTGACGGCGGATGTCCATCTTACGCGCAAATTCGCTCTTGTTGCCATGACAGACGTTCTTCAGTATATAATCAAACAGATACTCGACAATGGGCTGTTTCACTTCGATATCACCTCCATAACGGGACGCCTTGGTAGCACACAGAGTGTCGGGGCAGATATCACATGTGTGCTGTTAGATGCACATACAGTATTCCGAGAAGCAGGTCGGTGTGCTGTACGATGCACTTATTATAGCTCACCCTCACAAGCATGTCAATGAGGTTCCAAGGAACTCTTGGGTTCCAAACTGTAACTCATGGGTGCCACGACAGCTTGAATTTGCTGGATATTTGCGGACGAACGTTCTGTTAAATCGTCTCAGACCTATTGACAGATGCCTCGGAGAGTGATATTATGATGCCATACGATGTGCAACGCAATGCACATTGCGGAATCTGTGGGAGCTAAGGAAGCATGTCATAGCCGTCAGATGTGCATCCTAATACACATGGAGGTGCAGTATGAACCTTGCAGAGAAACTCAAATTCTGCAGAGCAGAAATGAAGCTTAGCCAAATGGAAATGGCTGAGAAAATCGGCGTATCAAGAAGGGCTTACATCAACTATGAGCAGGGTACGAGTCTTCCCCGCGATGCCAAGGTCATGGAAAAGATGGCGGATCTGCTCGGCGTATCAATGGATTACCTCATGGACGGACGCGACGATTTCATTTTGAAGACTGAGGACGCTTACGGCTATCGAGGCAAGATGCAGGCAAAGAAGATACTGGATGCGACTGAACAGCTTTGTGCCGGTGGAAGCCTCTCTCCTGCTGATGAAGAGCAGTTCCAGCAGCACATGTTCCAGATCTTCACCCGAATGAAGGAACGTAATAAAATCCGCTATGCGCAAGCGCATGAAAATGCGGATAAGAAGCCGGAATAGGTAATGCCGGGTGTTTGCATGGCGGAGGTTATGACGCGATGTTATCACTAAGACGACTTAAAAAGATAGAGAATGCCGCGAAAAAGCTTTCTCTGAAGTATTGTACGCAAGACCCCTACGAGATTGCCGCATTCCTCGATATCATGGTGGATTTCAGAGAATACGAAGGTTCTGACCTTCTTGGATTCTCCTGTATCGTACTCAATCACAACGTCATCGGCATTAACAGCGGAGTTGGATACTATACCCGCAAATGCACCTGTGCACATGAGCTTGGACACATTGTGCTGAAGCATCTGCGCAGTCCCGAATTTCAGTTGCGCCATTTATGCGAACTGTCCGACATGACCGAGGGCTTTGAAGCGGAAGCAAATGCTTTTGGCGCATCGCTCCTGATCAGCGACGACGAAGCAATGGAAGCCATTCAATACTACCGCGATGTCAAACGTGCTGCTGCCAGCTTGTATGTATGCGAAGAGCTGTTCCTTGCGAAGATGGATATACTGCGGGCTAAGGGACACAATCTCAAGCATGTAGAACTGGACGGGCACAAGGCATGGCGCGGCTATTCAGAAGCCTGATCTAAACCCTATCTACAGCGAAATACAAAACTCGCTCAAAACGCAGTTTGAGAGAGCTGTATTTCCTGCACCCATTTTGATCGGAGGTGAGACGATTGTCCCGAGTTATACTGCATGTGGACGCGAATTCCTTCTACGCAAGTGTGGAATGCGCGTATGATCCCGACATTCGCGGCAAGGCAGTTGCCGTATGTGGTGATCCCGAAGCGCGGCATGGAATCGTACTGACACCAACGCGGGAAGCCAAGAGCAAAGGTGTAAAAACAGGCATGGCTATATGGCAGGCAAAGCAGGCTTGCCCTGATCTGATCGTCCTGCCTCCGGACTATGAGCTGTATCTTCATTACTCCCACATGATGCGGGATATTCTGATGGAATACTCGGACAACGTAGAAGCCTTCGGTTTGGATGAAAATTGGTGCGATGTCAGCACGTATATTCACACCGTTCAGGACGGAGGCAAACTGGCGGACGAGATCCGTCAAAGAATGTATCAGGAACTCGGCATTACGGTTTCGGTCGGCGTAGCCAACAACAAGGTTTTTGCCAAGCTGGGCAGCGACATGAAGAAGCCCGATGCAACAACTATCATTGACCCTCTCAGCTTTCGAGAGAAAATATGGGATTTGCCCGCCTCAGATTTGCTGTACTGTGGGCCAAAGGCAACTTCCGTATTGAACCGTAGATGTATACATACTATAGGCGAGCTAGCGCAAGCAGATACGGGAATGTTGCAAAGCGCACTTGGAAAATGTGGATTGATGCTGAAGCTCTTTGCGATGGGTATGGACGAAGCCCCTGTCATGCACATTGACGCGGAGTCAGCAATTAAGTCAATCGGAAATTCCACTACTACACCTGTAGATATGTTGACGATAGACGACGCTCGGTGTGTGTTCTATCTGCTTGCCGAAAGCGTCGGCGCACGGCTTCGGGAGCATGGCTTCAGAAGCAAAACGGTAGCTGTTTCGGTGCGTGATACCAACTTAAACTGGTGCATCCGACAACGGACAATTAAGGATGCAACCAATATTACTGATGAGATCGCGGATACGGTTATGGAATTGTTCCTCAAGAACTTCACCAACACCTTGCCTCTCAGAAGTGTTGGAATCCATTGTGGAAACCTTGTCCCCGATACATGGCCGATACAGCTTGACATGTTCGGCGATACAGAAGCGCGGCTGCGTAAGGAGCGATTGGATACTTCACTGGATGGAATACGCGCACGCTTCGGACACCAGGTCATTCAACGCGGAATCGTTCTTATGAATCGCCGCGTGGCAGAAATCAATCCCAAGGATGAGCATACGATCCACCCCGTTGCATACTTCGCGGGATAACATCATGGACTTGTTTAGGTGGTGGTACAAGTGTTTCCAAGTATCAAACCGCAGGGACGACGGGATAATCCTCATAAGGTTTACGTCAAGGTTCGATGCGACTGCGATTTCGATGGACAGATTCGACCTATTATGCTGCGTACCGAAGAAAGCAGAGCCCTCAAAATAGACAGAATCACAGATGTCCGCATGGCGGCATCTACGAAAGCCGGTGGTTGTGGAATTCGATACACCTGCATGATTGACGGTCATGAGCTATATCTCTTTCATGACAGGGACTGGTGGTTTGTCGAGAAAGACGGCTTGGATCAGATGATCGGAGAAGAACAATGCTGACAACGCATAATCCGGTGAACACAGGTTATTCGGTTGTTCGCCATTCTACAGAGATTAACAGGAGGCAAGGTAGCGTAGAAATGATGATGAGGAATACTGAAGAGTTTGAGATGACGGAAAATGCTACAATGCCCGGAGGGATGCCGGACACCTTGGCAGAGCTTATGACCAATGAGAGAAAGAAAAGAAAACTCTCACTTCGAGCATGTGCCGAAATGATCGGAATCAGCCACACAGAGTTGTCCAGAATTGAGCGTGGGATCAGAGCATGTCCGTCACTTGTTACACTGCAGATGATCGCCTCGGCTTATGACTTTGACATCAACAATCTGACAAGGTATGCCGCCAATGTTGCGCGTCCGATCTTTGCCAAACCCAATACCGATGTTGTTACCTCCACGCAGAACTAATCCGATAGCTGCCGACTATTGAAGAGAGGAGCATACGTATATGACCCGCAAAATAAAGAGCTGCGCGTTCACCGGTTACCGCCCGCAGAAAATGCCATGGGGATTCAATGAAGACGATCCACGCTGTGAAGACTTCAAACACCGTCTGAAGGATATGATTCTCGTGATGATCCTCGAAGGGTGTAGGCATTTTATATCCGGCGCTGCAATGGGAACGGATCTTTGGGGAGCCCAGTACGTGCTGGAATTCAAGAAGGAGTTTCCAGATTTGACTCTTGAGATGGCAATCCCGTTTGAAGGACAGGCAGAGAAATGGAGCTACGAGTATCGCAATCTCCGTGAATCTGTTATGCGGTCTGCGGACAAGATTACGCTGATCAGCCGTAAATACACACGCTACTGCATGTTTGACCGTAATCGCTACATGGTTCAAAACGCCGATGCAGTTATCGCAGCCTATGACGGACAGGAGGGCGGTACGAAAATGACCGTAGAAATGGCACGACGAATGTCCGTGCCGGTTGTGCTGGTTCCACCAACGAAGTCAGCAGTAACGAAAACTGCATAAGAGAAAGATGACCTCGATGATTGATGTCGGGGTCATCTTTATGGATTACACCGTTTGCACGGCACATATCCAGCATCTATAGCTTCCTCGCGATTTGAAAACTCGACTTTGTTTTTCTCCTTCATATCGCCAACCGAAGGACAATCCGCATAGTGGAACTTTTTGCTGTTGCGATTGCCGATGTATCGAGCAGAAGCATCCGGCTCATTCTCAAACACGGGAATAGTACGTACAGCCACTTTTTCAGTAGAGAAGAATACTGTGTCGCCATCACTATGGCAGATGATTGTGCCGCTCTCATCGGTTCTGTATATTATTGACCCATGAGACAAAATGCGGTTCAACGTGTCATCAGCGGGATGTCCATAGCCGTTTTCGCCAACACTGATGACAGCATATTGTGGCTGCACAGCATCAAGAAAGCGGTTAGACGTTGAAGACTCACTTCCGTGATGCGAGACCTTCAAAACGGTAGACTGCAGTGAACCATAGGTTCTAATGATGTCAGATTCAGCTGCTGTCTCAATATCGCCTGTAAATAAAAACGAGATACTGCCGTATGTAATCCGAAGAACGATGGAACCGTTATTCTCATCCTCGTATTCACAGACAGGAGCAATTACATCAATCCTTGCTTCGCCCAAATAGAAAAAGTCTCTGGCTTGAGGAACAATCAGTTCAAGCCCCTGTTTCTGCGTGTATTTGAGCAAGGACTGGAATGTTTTTGTGTCATTGTACGTTGTTGGCGAATACACGACCCCGGCTGTGCAAGCATTCAACGCCGCTGAGAGTCCGCCAATATGATCTGAATCAGGATGCGTTGCAATGACGTAGTCTATTCTATCTAGCCCGAGCGTATTCTGCAGATACGAGAAGATAAACTGGCTTCGATCCGGCTGACCTCCATCAATCATCATGGTTTCGCCGTCGCAAATTATTACGGCAGAATCACCCTGCCCGACATCCAGAAAATGTACCTCTATATCCGCAAGAGCCGAGGGAAGCAATAACCATGTTAGGAGGATAAAGCAAAACACCCTGATACCACGTTTGATACTCATGAATACCTCATTCCAATTTCCAGTAAGTGAAAACAATGTTTTGCCATTCACTCCATTATACCGCTAATAGCGTGCTATATCAAGAAAAACAACCGTGATTCACGTTAATTTGCATGCTGCCGCCGCTATACAATTATAGTGGAGGTGTTGCAATGGAGGTTGACTATATACGTGAGAGGATCACCCAGCTTCGACTGAAAAAGGGCGTATCTGAGTATCAGATGAGCCTTGATCTCGGCCACAGCAGAAGCTATGTCCAAAGCATTGTTTCTGGTAGATGTTTGCCGTCCCTTCCAGAGTTCTTATATATCTGCGAGTACCTGGATGTCACACCGAGCGCGTTCTTCGACGAGAACTCAGAAGAACCTGCTCTGATACAAAAGGCACTCGATGGAATGCGTACTCTGAAGGACAAGGATCTTCTTACCATCCTATCACTCATTGACAGATTCAAAGAACAATAGCAAGTAACCAGCGTCGCCGATACGACGCTGTTGTTTTATGTATGGCTATACCTCGCTTGATTCAGGAAATTTGCTGATGTTACATAAGGGTTTCTCTTTGCTGGTACGGCACATAAGTAAAACGATATCAATAACCGGGGGACGATAATCATTCATGCAGTCAGAGTAGCTGATTTGGATATTTTAATTTGCTTTTCTCAATTTTTGCTTGATCGTTGACGATGCAAGCAGTATAATATAATAGGATGGTTTTTGATATGTTGAAGTGGAAGGAGTGCATTCCCATGGCAGTATCATATCATAAGCTGTGGAAGCTGCTCATTGATAAGGATATGAAAAAGAAAGACCTCCGATTGGCTGCTGGTATAAGTACAAATGCAATGGCAAAGCTAGGCAAGAATGAACGAGTTACAACCGACGTTATTGACAGAATCTGTACAGCTCTGAATTGTGATGTTGGCGATGTCATGGAAATAGTTGATGATAATAGATCCAACTAATGAATCCATGTATTCTTACATTTCATGAAAGAGGATGCAGTAAATGCTAAACAGAGAAATACCCTTTCGTCCCAAACTGGAGGGAGATTTTCGAGTCCGATTCTATAATGCAGCGTCAGGCATAAAAAGGAACTCGTCAATCGTTGAAATAGAAAATATAGCAAACATGGAAATAAACTGGGTTGAGAATGAATGCCATTACAACCTAGGACAAAGGAAAAAATACCGTGCTATCTGGTTACTTTTTCGTGACCTAATACACGCATCATGGAAGGCATGCTATATCGATGGTGTGCTGTACATGAGTTTACCTACAATCAAGGGTAGCAATCTTCAAGAAGGTTCTTCTCCCGAGGTGAAAGCACTGCTGAGAAGCTGGATGAGCGAGAGTCGGCACGAACGGTTGGTTACCTTTGCGGATTTCATTACAAGAATGGAGAATCCGGGCAATGGTAAAAGAAGCATTGCTGATCTTATTGCTGATGGCGACGATCTTTACAACAGATTGCAAAAGGTATGTCAAGGTGAGCTCGAATTAAGCAATGCGGTACAACCATATCTGCAGTTAGTCAGGGAAAATGATAAGGATGAGTTTACTGGGTTAAAGGTATCTGAGATTTGGAGATATTTCCGGCTTACATGGTCAACGCCTGCTGAAACGACACCCGGTAGAACTATGCAATACCTTATACGTGACGCAGCTCATCCGTATCATGCAGTAATGGGTATTGCTTCTCTTGAGAATTGCGCCGTTCAGATTACCTGCCGTGACGACTTCATTGGTTGGAACCAAAAAGCATACATCGAGAGACTGACCGAGCTCAATAGCGATCAGGTTCGTGAAGAATTCAGAACCTTATTGCGTTATATCGAAGATGGTATTAGTGGCATTGACTATCATGAACTATGTACCCAGCGTAGTGTTGAAAGCCCTGTGCAAGAGGATATTCAACAGCTGCTTGATTATGCAAACAATGCTGAGCAGAGACGTCAGTTATCTCTGCGTGATTCCCTGCAGAATGAGATACCTGATGATGAGAAGAGTGAACTAGGTGGAATATCCAAAGAAACAGAAGAGGCTTTGTATGGAAGAAAACGCGCAGAGCAGTTGGCAAGATTACTACAGGCAAAAATGGCACTTACTGAAATTTTTAGCGATCCTTGTTTTGACACTAAATGGCAGAACTTCTGTAAAAGCGAACAAGGCAACTCTGTAATACGAACGGCCTTGGTTGCGCAGAAAACAAAGCATATTGGTTCAAGCATGATGGAGCTAAATGTTTGTGGCGCAATACCTCCATATAATGAAATACTTGGCGGCAAACTGGTAGCCCTGCTGGCCACATCTCCGCAGATAATACGGGATTATCGCGAACGCTATGCTGAAAAGCAGAGCGAAATTGCTACTCGGCTTAAAGGGGAACCTGTATGCCGTCCGGCAGATCTCGTCTATGTTGGAACCACCTCTCTCTATTATGTTGGCTCTAGTCAATATAATAGGCTGAAAATCCCGGGAAGCGTGTTTGATTCTGACTATGATGTCGTGTGGCGTCAACTGGGTATGACGATTGGCTTTGGCACAATGCATATTAGTAAAGCAACAACACTCAGTTTGGCAGAAGCGACAACGGACGGCTACAATCGGATTAACCATGTTTTTGGCGAAGGTGCCAGTCCGAAAATGCGTCTACTGACGATGTCCATCAGAGAATTGCTTGACTCCACAAATGAGGATTCAAAGGATTTCTCAAAACATGCGATGTCTAGAATAGTCTATGGTGCCTGTCTTGCAAAGTAAGCGCTCAATAATCTACACCTGAAACAGGCGGAGCATGTCTTCCGCCCACGGCAGGAGATCATCAATCGCAGCCTTGGGATTCAGGGAAAAGCGCTCCGGCAGAACGGTCAAAATATGGTTGAGATAGATTTCC
>JAZRXU010000078.1:0-26541 GCA_045600345.1 Candidatus Cryptobacteroides sp.
CTCATATTTAGGATTGAGCTCTGTCTCGGGATATGTCATGTAAGTGATACCGAGCTCTGTGTCCTTTGTGAGCGGACTGTATGGCATGCAGAATACATTTGCAAGAATCCAGTGGGCGTAGGCGCGGCATACGAGAGCCTCAGCTTTCATACCCTGAAGGTCTGGAGTGTCACCAAGCTGCTCGATAGCCTCGAGTGCATGGTTGGCGTGAGCTGCAGCCATGTAGCATGCATTCCAGAGGGAATATGGTTCGTCACCGCCGTCTTCCTTGGCAGTAATGTCTTTCCAGAGAGCAGCCTCTTCGTCGAGCTTGTCAAAAGCCTGATAAGTAGGAGTGAGCTGACGGTCAACGTTGTCCGAATACATCTCTGTAATCTCAGCGAAGGTAGTTGTAGGATATGCTGAAGTCAGCAAAGCAGCTATCTTCTCCGGCGAGTTGATCTCTGCACGGTTGTCCGGGTTCTTGTCCAGGAACTTGTTGCAGGATGTCATGGTCATTGCAGCGAAAGCAACGACAGAGACAAAGCGAAGAATATTATTGTGTTTCATCATATTAGTTCAATGTTAGAAGCCAACTTTCAATGTAATTGTGAACTGTTTTGGCATAGGAGCAGATACACCGCCGGCGCGGAAGAACTCTGGGTCCTGACCATTGAGTTTCTTGTCAGCATATAGCAGGAAGAGGTTGGTACCCTGAACCTTCAGAGAGAGGTCTGACATCTTGGCCTTTGAAATCCACTTCTTAGGGAAGTCATATGACAGAGAGATCTCTTTCAGACGGATGAAGTCGCCCTTTGCTATACGTGCTGTAGAGTAGTTGTACGCGTTATACAGAGTCTTCATGTAACGGTCATTGCTTGACTGACGTGCAGAGATGATGGTAGGAATATCTGTAACCTTTTCATCACCTGCAAGTACCCAACGGTTCTTGAACTCCTTAGGCATTGCATCGAGATCGCTGTATGAGTTAGAGAATACAGGATCCAGACGGAGTACGTTGCCGAATGAGTATGTGAAGAAGACGTTCAACTTGAAGCCGTAGAATGAGAATACGTTGCCGAATGATCCTGTATGAACCGGATCTGTAGGGCCTTCGTATACCAGATTGTCAAGATTCTGGCTCTGGAAATCGATATTCTCGCCGCTGCTTGTGCGATTGCCGTCCTGGTCGACGATGATAGGAAGACCGTCTTCATTCAGGCCGGCGAACTTGTAAGAGAAGAGACCGCGTACCGGATAGCCTGTACGGGCGAAACCTGTACCTGCAACGAGGTCGATAACCTGGCTCTGTGCATCAAGCTCGGTAACTTTGTTGGCTGCGTAAGAGTAGATGAAGTTTGTAGTCCAGTTGAAGTTCTTGGTCTCGATGTTCTTGGTTGTGAGAGTGAACTCGACACCTGAAGACTTCATTGTGGCAACGTTACCCAGCTTCGTGATCTGACCGCCTACACCTGGAGTCTGGATAGGGCCGATAAGGTCGAAGTTGTTACGGGTATACCAATCGGCAGCGATATTGATACGGTTGCCTACAAAGCCCATCTCAGCTCCGATATTGAGCTCGTGCTTCTTCTCATATGTGAGGTCTGAGTTCGCCAGGTTGATGATCTGGAGAGCTGTTTCCTGCAGCGAAGCTGATGGACGATAAGGAATGTATGAACCGATCTGAACCATAGCGTTCGATACGGTGCTAGGACCCGGGTCACCTGTAAGAGAGTAAGATGCCTTTACAGTGAAGTTGGATACGGCATCGCGGATGCCCTGCCACCAAGCTTCCTCGTGTGCGTTCCATGCGCCAGCGACGTTCCATGTAGGAAGCCAGCGTGCACTACGGCTCTTGCCCAGACGGTTGGTACCTTCGTAGCGGATAGTTCCGTTGAGGGTATAACGGCCTTTGTAGCTGTATGTTCCGTTTGCAAAGAATGCAGCTGCACGGTAGTATGTGTTGCTGATGCCGTAGTAGTCGGTTCCCTGCTCATTCAGCTTCTTGAAGAACATATAGTAGAATGAAGGAATCTCACCCATGTCGTAGTTCATGCCGACACCGTCGAATGAAGTGCGGTGACGGTCGATGCTGTTGATCTCAGTACCTGCAAAGAGGTTGAAGAGGTGAATCTCCTTGATGTTTGCCGAATAGTTGGCAGAAGCGCGGAAGTCGTAAGACATCATCTTGTTGGTCTTCTTGAGATAGAAACCGCCTTCTGGGAGGACAGACATAGGAAGATCGAAGTCGTTGTCCGGGTCGTCATACAGGAATGGGTTCCTGCTCTGGATAGTAGAGTCGTCCATTGCGCGGTATGCCATAGCCTGGTTTGACTTCTCTGTAATCATGTGCTCTGTGTTGGTAGAAGAATACTTTACAGCGCCGAGAGCAGAAAGTTCGAGGCCTTTTACAGGCTTGTATTTGAGCTCAGCCTGGAATTTGGTATCTACCACGTCGAGATCCATGTAGTTGTTGTCCAACTCGTGGAGGATGTTGAATGCAGCATAGTTACGAGTGTAGAATGTATTCTGGTCCAGAGTACGTGAGGTGTTCATAGAGTATGAGTAAGGGTTGATATCGAAATCACGCTTAACCTCACCGAATACAGGATCGACGCTCTGGCTGAGTGTACCAGGAGCACGCTGTTTACGATAAGATCCTGATGTGATCATTGACAATGAGATCTTATCTGTAATATTGTATGTCGCATTCATGTTGGCTGTGTAACGGTTGATGTTACTCTGTTTGTACCAACCTGGATCGATCATGGCTGAGATTGAACCGTAGAACGCGAATTTGTCTGTACCTGCAGACATGCTGACAGAGTGGTTGTGTGACATTGCAGGGGTGAACAACGCTCCGAACCAGTCGGTGTTGCGGTATTCTGCATCACGAAGGTAGGCAGCCTGAGCCTCAGATGTGTGAGCGAGGAGGTAAGTGCCTGTTGCAGGATTGTAAGTGTTCATCATCTGATACATCTTACCATATACACCGCTGTTGCTTGCGCGGTATGTCTCCGCAAAGTTCAGCCAGCCTTTCTGCTGCATTTCCTTATATACACCCATCTGCTCCTGAGAGTTCATGATGTTGAAGTCCTCGTAACGTGGAGTGAGGCGGGTGGTGTATTCACCTGTGTAGGAGATCTTCGCACGGCCTGCAGAACCTTTCTTGGTAGTAACGACAATCACACCGGACATCGCACGTGCACCGTAGATTGATGTTGCCGAACCGTCTTTGAGGATCTGGAAGCTCTCGATATCGTCAGAGTTGAGACCTGCGATGGCAGATGAGATCAGTGTCTCTGCATCACCAGATGAAAGGTCATCTGCGCTGACATCTGTCACATCCTCCATGATGACGCCATCCACAACCCAAAGAGGTTTTGATGAACCATAGATTGAAGTGGCACCGCGGACACGGATCTTAGGTGCTGTACCGAATGTACCGGAAACGTTCTGTACGGATACGCCGGCAGCACGTCCCTCGAGCGAGCGGCTGATATCAGCCACACCGCTGATGAGCGATTCCTCGGCGGAAACCCTGCTGGTCGCACCGGTGAACATACGCTTGTCCATCCTCTGCATACCTGTTACGACGACCTCGTCGAGCAGTGCTGAATCCGGCTCGAGCAGGACCCTGACATTAGGTTTTACAGGAACCTCCTGAGTGGTCATGCCGAGAAAAGCTACTTCCAGCACGCGAGCAGATGCCGGAACTCCCTTAAGTGTGAAGTTACCCTCGAAATCGGTAACTGTACCGATGGTGGTTCCCTTAACGAAGACGGAAGCACCGATAACGGGCTCTTTGTCGTCTGCGGAGAGAACGGTACCTGTAACTGTGGTTGTCTGTGCGAAAGAAACAACCTGGCAGAAAACAAGTGCCATCGCTAAGAAAAAGAACTTAATTTTTTTCATAAGCATATTTGGTTTATAAATAAAATTTTGCTGTCTCAAAAAACGAGGATATATTGGTGCAACTATGAAAACACCAACTAAAAATGAAAACCTATGCTTATATCAGGGTGAGTACCCTCAATCAGTCGTGTGAGTCGCAGAGATTTGAAATTGAAAGCTTTTGCAGAAAGAATAGTATAAAGGTAGATACCTGGATATCGGAAACTGCCAGTGGAACAATAGAGCCGAAAGAACGTAAGTTGGGAAGAGTGATTCGAAAGATGCAACCGGGAGATATGCTGCTATGTACCGAAATAAGCCGATTGGGACGCAATATGCTGATGGTGATGAGCGTATTGTACGAGTGCGCGCAGCGTGATATACGCATACGTACGATCAAAGACCGTTTCGACCTTAGCGACAGCATCAACTCCAAGATTGTCGCATTCGCTTTTTCATTGGCATCCGAAATAGAACGCAACCTTATAAGTCAGCGCACGCGCGAGGCGCTTGCAGCCAAGAAGGCAGATGGAATAAAACTTGGACGTCCCCCCGGACCCTCATGCACTTACAAGACATACCTTAAGAATGCAGACGACATAAAACATTTCCTTGAGAATGGAGACTCCGTGTCCGAGGTGGCCAGGAGGTATAATATTCACAGGAACACGCTATCGAGATATTTGAAAGTTACCAATATTTAAACTATGAAACGTATTATTGCTTCTTTTACAGCGTTGCTGCTGTTTACGAACGCCTTCGCCGAAGTGGTTGGTCAAAATGAGGCTTCTGCTTATGCGACCAGCTTCATGAAAAGCGCAAAAGGGCGAAGTGTGGAGGTGAAAAACCTTCAAATGGTTAGAGCCGGCAAGGCATCCGGCCGTTTTGACATCGGAAATGCCGCGGTCAAGAAGGCTGTGAGCGCTGCGTCCGCTCCGAGTTATTATGTATTTAACAATCCGGATGGCGGATGGGTTATCATCGCTGCGGATGACAGCGTATATCCTGTATTGGCATATTCGGACACAGGCCGCTTCAGCGACTCGTCTGTCGCGCTTCCGGACAACCTCCAGTGGTGGATGGATGTGCTGGATGCCCAGATTCAGGAGGCCAGGGCCAACGGTCAGGGGCGCGATGCGGCTTGGGACTCTGCATCTCCAAAGGCGGCCGCCAGTCCTGTTGTCCTGCTGGAAACTGCTCTCTGGGATCAGTCAGATCCTTATAATGCGGAATGTCCGACACTCGGAGGTACGCGGTGCCTGACAGGCTGCGTAGCTACAGCCGCAGCCATAGTATGCCACTACAACCAGTGGCCTGATGCAGGCAAAGGTACCACATCATCCTTTACCGGAAGCAATGGAGTGACAGTCCCGTCAAATACTCTTGGCCGCGAATACAAGTATGCCGACATGCTGAAGAAGTACAGCACAACAGCCACTGCAGCGCAGCGTAATGCCGTTTCGGCTCTCATGTACGATCTGGGATGCATCTGCAGTATGAATTACGGCACGTCAAGCCAGGGAGGGTCCGGTGCGTATACGGAGCTTCTTCTCAAGGGTTTGGTAGAGAATATGAAATACAGCAAGACAGCCTACCTCGATAAAAGAGGCTCTTATACTGATGCCGTATGGATTGAGAGGCTGAAATCAGAGCTCGACAAGAAACGCCCTATCCTGTATTCCGGCTATGACAGTGCCAATGGCGGACACCAGTTTGTGTTTGATGGTTATAATGATGACAACTACTTCCATGTAAACTGGGGATGGAGCGGTAGCGACAATGGATATTTCAGAGTGACTGCGCTTGGAAAAGGGTTTAATTTCAGCGAAGATCAGGATGCGATTATGGATCTTGTCCCTGACAGAGACAATACAACGTCATACAGAGACAATCTTACGCTTATCTCCTCTATGTCCACAACGACAAGGGTTTTCCAGAAAGATACTCCATTTACGGTCAGAGGAGGTTCTGTCCGAAACAGCGGCGTGACAGCCTTTAATGGTACCGTATGTGTAGCCCTTTACGACAGAATGGGAAATTTCAAAGAGAATATCTCAAATCCTGTGAATGTCAGCAATCTGGGCATTATTCAAAAAAACGGTTCGTATTCGTCCCAGTCATTGGGCAATCATAGCTGTACAATCAGGTCCGACATGAAAATGGGTGATCGTATCCGCATGCGTTTTACCGGGCAATATAGCGAAGGGATATGCCTCGCTGAAGACAGGGATATCGTTGCCGAGATAGTTGTCATGCAAGGGCACAGCGCTGCAGAGCTTGCGGAGGCCACATCCTTCAGCGTGGATCGCAAGAGCCGCGGCATGACCATTCAGTGTGCATATGCTGTGACTACAACAATCAGGGACGAGTCCTCTCAGGTGAAATATTCACACGATGCTGCAGATTTGGAGACACAAACCATCGATTTATCCTCCTTCGAAAAGGGAAAATACACTCTGTCGATGCAGGATGGAGATGATATCTATGTACTAACCATCCAACTATAGAACTATGAAAAGCAAAAAAGCAATATTACTGGCATTATCTGCCTTGGCGATATCCTGCACCAAGCCGGATCCTTCCATTTCGCTGGACCTGGACTGCGGCGAGCACTCTGTCGTGATACCGTCTACCACCATAACCATCAACTATGTCATCAGCTCTCAGGTTCCCACCACGCTCGAGGTGACGGCATCGGATGATATTAAGAAGGTAAGGGTCAAACCATCCGATGCAGACCCTCACAAAGGTGTAATTACGGTGGAGTTTACCAGAATGGTGACAGAAGGCAAGACACGTATCGACATCCAAGCCTTCAATTACGGAAGCAGCCTCGAGCGCAGCGTAAGCTTTGAAGCCGAGGGACTGAATAAACTTGGTGAAACGGAAATGGAGGTCGGAGCCAATGAATGTACAGCGGAACTCAAATTCAAGACCAATACGGATTTTGAGCTGATAATCCCGGATGACGCCAAGTCATGGATCAGCGTTCAGCAGACAAAGGCGCTTGTGGAGCATTCGGTAGTGGTAAGGATTGATGAGAATAAGGAATTCGAACGCACGGCAAGGCTCAGACTTGTGAGTGTTTCGGAAAAGTTGTCCCAGGATTATACCATCACGCAAAAGGGTAATTCTCATAAAATAGTTTTTGTCACCACCAGCAAGTCACCTCTCGTACCTGACCTCGGTGGTGAAAATGTAAAAGGGCGTGTATACTGGATAGACAACGATTCTTACGTCGAATGGAAAGCCGGAATATCATACAATTATACTGACAGCAAATCCTCGCACACCGTGACAATTCAGTCAATGGGGGCTGACAGCTTCAGCTTTGATTCTCTTAAAGGTGTTACCACATTCAATTTGACAGAATTCCTGGAGTAAAATTAAGAGATTTTTAGCCAAATACTCTCAAGATGCGATTTCAATGCAACTGTTGCTTTGGAATCGCATCTTTTTTACATATTTTACTTACAAATTGTAAGATGTCGGTTTCGGGAAGATCGGAGAGTATTTTAAAAAGAAAAACAGATAATCGCGAAATATCTTTCATCTTTATATCTTTAAGTAAAATCAGGTATGTAACTTACAATTTGTAAGTAAAAACTGATGAATTTACCCGAAATATATTCGAATTGCTCCCAAAATACGGAATATACTCAATATATTGCACTTTTTACAAAACTTGCAATTTAAAATTTAATTCCATATCTTTGCGCTTCGTATTTTATTATAGAAATGACGCGGGTGATTGCGACTGCTTGTAAAAAATAATAAGCCGAATGCTTGGTTTTTACTGCACCAATATATCCTCGTTTATATGAGCAAATATCGTAAATAATTAGTTAACAAACAAATAATAATAAGTTTAACCTAAAATCATCACCCCTATGAAGAAAAACATTTTTCTCTCATTGATGCTTTCGCTGGTGGCTGCATTTGTCTCAGTTTCTGCATTTGCGCAGAACAAGACTATTACAGGTACAGTCATCTCACTGGATGATGGACAGCCAGTTATCGGCGCCTCTGTCTTTGTACAGGGCACCAAGATCGGTACAGTTACCGACCTTGACGGCTACTTCAAACTCTCAGTGCCAGCGAATGCCGACAAGCTGGAGGTAAGTTTCCTTGGTATGAAAACCGAGGTTGTTCCAGTAAGGCCGGTTATGAAAGTCGCCCTCGAGGCAGACAAGAACGTTCTCGACGAGGTCGTCGTCACAGGTATGCAGTCGATGGACAAGCGTCTGTTTACCGGTGCTTCGGCACGTATCACAGGCGAGGACGCCAAGTTGGACGGCGTTGCCGAGATTGCACGTGGCCTGGAAGGTCGCGTTTCCGGCGTGTCCGTTCAGAACGTATCAGGTACCTTCGGTGCGGCTCCTAAGATTCGTGTCCGCGGTGCCACTTCAATCTATGGTTCATCCAAACCGCTTTGGGTTGTGGACGGCGTCATCATGGAGGACGTGACAGAGGTGGACTCTGATGCACTGTCTTCAGGTAATGCCGAGACTCTGATCTCATCTGCAATCGCAGGTCTGAATGCCGATGACATCGAGAGCTTCCAGATCCTCAAAGACGGTTCGGCAACTTCAATCTATGGTGCACGCGCCATGGCAGGTGTGATTGTCGTCACTACAAAGAAAGGTCATGCCGGTTCAAACAAGATCAGCTACACCGGTGAGTTCACAACACGTCTCAAACCTTCTTACAACGACTTCAACATCATGAACTCTCAGGAGCAGATGAGTGTGTACAAAGAGCTCGAGAAGGCAGGCTATCTCAAACTCGCCGAGACTATGCGCAGCGCCAGCAGCGGTGTGTATGGCAAGATGTACTCTCTGATCAATGCGTACGACGCCACTTCAGGCAGATTTGGCATCCAGAATACTCCGGAGGCTCGTGAGGCTTATCTTCGTGAGGCTGAGTACCGCAACACAGACTGGTTCGACCAGTTGTTCTCGAATGCTGTGAGCATGAACCACTCTGTCAGCATGTCTTCCGGTACAGACAAGGGATCATACTATGTATCACTGTCTGCAATGGTCGATCCGGGTTGGTACAAGAAGAGCAAGGTGCAGCGTTATACTGCCAATGTAAACGCCAACTACAATATCTCCAAAGCTCTCTCTGCCACTATGATTGCAAGTGCTTCATACCGTAAGCAGGAAGCGCCTGGCACACTCGGTCAGGACGTGGATGTTGTGTCCGGTCAGGTAAAGCGTGACTTCGATATCAACCCTTACTCATATTCAATGAATACTTCACGTACTCTTGACGCAAACGAGTTCTACGTACGTAATTACGCTCCTTTCAACATCATGCATGAGTTGGAGAACAACTATATGACATTCGATGTTGTGGACACCAAGTTCCAGGGTGAGCTCAAATACAAGCCTATCACACAGCTGACCTTCTCGGCACTCGTTGCCTACAAGTTCTCTTTGACCAACCAGAACCATGAGATCACAGAGGATTCAAACCAGGCAATGGCTTTCCGTGCCATGGATGACGCTACCATGCGTGATGCCAACAGCTGGCTCTATACAGATCCTGACAATCCAAACTCACTTCCTATCAGCGTTCTTCCTTACGGTGGTTTCTTCCGCCAGCAGACATACAGGATGAACGGTTATGACTTCCGTGCCACTGCTGCATATAATGATGTTTACAATGATGCACACATCTTCAATGTATTCGGCGGTATGGAGCTCAACTCTGTGAAACGTCGTCAGACATGGTCTCAGGGTGTAGGTATGCAGTATAATATGGGTATGCTTGCGAAGTATGATTACCACTACTTCAAGCAGCTGCAGGAAGAGAACGGCCAGTACTTCGCAGTGACTGACACACGTACCCGTTCTGCAGCGTTCTTTGCAACAGCCACATACTCTTACAAGAGCCGCTATACAATCAATGGTACCGCACGTTATGAGGGTACCAATGGTCTGGGCAAAACCCGTACTGCACGCTGGCTTCCTACATGGAACGTCTCAGGTGCATGGAATGCTCATGAGGAGGCTTGGTATAACGATACCGTCGGCAAGGTGATGTCACATATGACGGTAAAGGCTTCTTATTCTCTTACCGGTGACCGTCCTCCTGTAACCAACTCCAAAGTGGTTATCCAGAGCTATAACCCATGGCGTCCATTCACCAATGTCGGCGAGTCCGGTCTTACTATCGATGAACTCGGCAATGATGAGCTTACATATGAGAAGAAACATGAGCTTAACATTGGCGCCGAAGTCGGCTTCTGCAAGAACCGCATCAACGTTGAGTTCGACTGGTACAAGCGTAACAACTTCGACCTTATCGGTGTAATCAACACTATGGGTATCGGTGGACAGATTCAGAAGTTCGGCAATGTCGCTGACCTTGCATCTCATGGTTATGAGTTCACTCTCTCAACCAAGAACATTCAGACAAAAGACTTCTCCTGGAATACTGACTTCATCTTCTCATATGCAGAGAACAAAGTCACCAACCTCAAGTCCACAGCACGCGTGATCGACATGATTACCGGCAACGGCTTCACTATGGAAGGTTATCCGGTACGTTCGCTCTTCTCTATGGACTTCCGTGGACTTAACGATGAGGGCCTTCCTACTTTCATCAACGAGAGTGGAAACCTTACGGTCAGCGACATCTACTTCCAGGAGCGTGACAACAAGTCTCACCTTGTATATGAGGGCCCTACAGAGCCGCCTATCACTGGTTCATTCGGCAACGTCTTCTCATATAAGGGCTTCAAACTCAATGTGTTCATTACATATTCATTCGGCAACAAGATCCGTCTGAATCCAGTATTCTCCAACCGTTACAACGACCTCGATGCTCTCCCACGTGAGTATGCCAACCGTTGGACTGTTTCAGGTGACGAGAAGTATACGAACATTCCTGTCATAGCTGATGCCCGTCAAAACTCCCTGGACAATGACCTTAGCTATGCATACAACGCATATAACTATTCTACAGCTCGTACAGCCAAGGGTGACTTCATCCGTATGAAAGAGATCTCTCTTGCCTACAGTTTCCCTAAGAAACTCATCGAGCGTGCCAAGATTGGTGACCTCTCACTCAAACTTCAGGCAACCAACCTTTTCCTTATCTATGCAGACAAGAAACTCAATGGCCAGGATCCTGAGTTCTACAATACCGGTGGTGTGGCATCTCCAATGCCTAAACAGTTCACCCTTACCCTCAGAATCGGTCTCTAAAAAGTTAATGCCTTATGAACAATATATTTAAATTTTCAGTTATTGCCGGTGCGGCTCTTATGTTCGTATCCTGCAACAAATGGCTGGATGTAATGCCAGACAACCGTGCTGAGCTTGATTCTAAGGAAAAGATTTCTGCATTGCTTGTATCCGCTTATCCTACCAATTCATCATTCATGATGGAGGAGATGGCCTCAGATAATGCAACTGACAATGGTGATAAAGAGAAATACGAGTCAAAAAGCCAGGAAGAAGCATATCTTTGGGAACCTATCTATACAAGTGACAATGACGATGCAAAATCTATCTGGGATGCTTGCTATGGTGCAATCGCAGCTGCCAACCACGCTCTTGCCGCAATAGATGAGATGGGCGATCCTGACGATCTCTCCGCTCAGAAGGGTGAGGCTCTCATGTGCCGTGCTTACGCACACTTCAAGCTTGCTACACTTTTCTGTCTTCCATATAATCCGGCGACAGCAGAGACAGACCTCGGACTTCCATATGCAGATGTGCCTGAGACTGCGTTGAATCCTAAATACACCCGTGGCAATCTCAAGGATTTATTTGCAAAAATAAATGCTGATATCGAGGCTGGTCTTCCTCTTGTCGATGATAATGCCTATTCAGTTCCCAAATACCATTTCAACCGCAAGGCAGCATATGCTTTCGCTACGCGTTTCAATCTCTACTATCACAACCTTGACAAGGTTATCGAATATGCTACTGAGGTCGTAGGATCAAATCCCAAGAATACCCTTCGCGACTGGGCTGCCATCGGTACAGCCGCTTCTAACTGGAGTGTGCGCGTAGATATGTATATCGCTGCCAGTGAGCAGGCCAACCTCCTTATGACGACTGCATACTCTTCATGGGGTTATTGGGGCGGTCCATACAGCCTCGGTACACGTTATGGCCACTCATATGGTATCACTATGAACGAGAGCGTTCGTGCTGCCGGTCCTTGGGGTACATATTCATACCTCTATCCTGCAAGAAACATGTGGGGTCTCAATCCTCAAAAATTGTGTGTGACCAAGATTGGTGGCTATTTCCAGTATACCGACAAGGTGCAGGGTATTGGTTACCGCATGAATGTCAACGTTCAGTTCACCACAGATGAGACTCTTCTCTGCCGTGCAGAGGCTTATATCCGCAAGGGTATGCTTGAAGAAGGCGTTGCTGACATCAATGCATGGCTGTATACTCATACCACCAACCATAAGCAGATGACAATGGCTCAGCTTGTTTCGTGGTACAAGAGCAAAAACTTCATGCCTCTCGAGCCGGCAAAAGATGCCGACCGTACAGTCAAGAAGCAAATCAATCCTGTAGGATTTACTCTTACCGAGGGTGATGAGAACCAGGAGAATCTTATCTACTGTATCCTTCACCTTCGCCGCGTGGAGGGTATTCACGAAGGTTTGCGCTGGCATGATATCAAGCGTTATGGCATTGAGATCAGCCACCCTCGTGACAAGCAGGCTGCCGATGTCCTTCTCAAGGATGACCCGCGCCGCGCATTCCAGTTGCCAGATGATGTGATCCAGGCCGGTCTTGAAGCTAACCCTAGATAATGATAATGGATATGAAAAGTTTTAAGAATATACTTTATGTACTGGTGGCGCTCCCTGTATTGGCAGCTTGCCACAAGGATAACCAGCTCAATCCAGTCAGTATCTTCACCGGTGAGCAGGTTACAGTTCAGAATGACTTTGACAGATGGCTTCTCAAATATTATGTAGAGCCATATAACATCGAGGTCAAGTACAGACTCGAGGATAAGGAGACAGACAACCGATACAATCTTGCTCCTGCCGAGTACGAGAAGTCGATTGCTCTTGCCAAACTCACCAAATTCCTCTGGCTCGAGGCTTATGAGGAGCTGGCCGGTGATGCGTTTATACGCACATACTGCCCTAAGGTGCTCAATTTTATCGGTTCAGTAGCCTATCAGGATGGCGCAGTGATACTCGGTACTGCAGAAGGCGGTCGCAAGATCACTCTCTATAATGTCAACAACATCGATATCGACAACCCTGATATAGAGTTCCTCAACTATTACTTCTTCAAGACCATGCACCATGAGTTCGCTCATATCCTGCATCAGACCAAGAATTATCCTACGGATTATAACGAGATATCATTGGATTATCAGTCCGGCAGCTGGGTGAACGTAAATGACCAGGATGCACTTGATATGGGATTCATTTCTCCATATGCAAGCAGCGAGCCACAGGAGGATTTCGTCGAGATGATCTCCATTTATGTAACTCACGATGCGAATTACTGGAACAACCGTGTGAACTCGGCATCTGACGAAGGAAAGAAAAAGCTTGTTGCCAAGTTGGATATCGTCAGAGAATATCTTGCTACCTCATGGAGCATCGATCTTGACAGACTTCGTGAGATTGTTCAGCGTCGCAGCGCCCTCATCGGTGGTCTTGACCTTAAATCACTTAACTAAAAACTGATTGGGTATGAAAAAGATTTATTATACAATTCTTGCTGTGATGGGCCTCGGCCTCGCATCTTGTGCCTTCGAGGATGTCAATCCTTTCGAAACAAGCTCGGCTGAGAGGGTGAAGGCTACCGTCGAAAATGCAACAAAAGTTCTTACCGGTGCTCCCGCCGGCTGGGTGATGCAGGTCTACCCTGAGTCTACCGTTGCCTATGGCGGCTTCAATCTCCTTGTGAATTTCACCGAAGACGGCATGGTCACAGTCGCTTCAGAGTACTCTGATTACGAGCAGGTAAAGAGTACATGGAGAATAGATCAGAGCGCAGGAGCTGTTCTGTGCTTCGATACATACAATGAAATATTCCATTACCTGTCGGACCCAGGTGTTAACGCAGGCAGTGGTACTGGCTATGGTTTCGAGGGCGATTATGATTACCTTATCATCTCGGCCGAGAAGGATAAGGTAGTGCTTAAAGGTAAGAAGTCCGGGAATTACAGTGTGCTCAGGCCGCTTCCTGCAGGAACAGACTGGGATGAGTATCTCGACGCTATTGATGAGGCATCCGAGGTGGCCCTTGGCTTCTCGAAACGCATTCTTCTTATCGGTGAGAAATCATTCAAAGTTTCGCTCAATTACCGTAAATTCATCATCGATACTATTGTGGATGATGCTCTCGTTGAGGTGGATGCTCCATTTGTAGTGACTACGGACGGCATTGTATTCTATCAGCCTGTTGAGATCGATGGTGCAGTACTTGATGCTTTTGTCATCGGTGGAGAGGACGGTACCGACCTCATCTCGACAAGTGATGAGAGTGTCAGATTCACTCCATATATCGCGCCTCTCAATGAGGCATTTGCAACAGGCGACTGGTTTATGACAAAATCAAACATGAGCGCCTCTATGCTTGCCGAATTCAACAAGTTTACAAATGGTGTTTATTCCGGTGAGGGTGAGACTGTCATATACTTTGCGATGTGTGTCGGTAGCCATATGATTTCAACTTATTCTTCAACTTGGGGCATGTTTATGTTCGTGGATACCGGCTATGCTGCTCAGTGGGCATGCACAGCTACACTCGAAGGCGAAGACAAGGTTACTCTTGCGTTTGACGGCAGCGGTCAGGGTGATGCCAGCTATTATGCCAGTCATTACGGCAGTGCTCACCTCAATGCTCTTACCAAGACATTCGTAGTTACAGCTGACAATGTGAAAGCACCTAGTGAGCTTACTATTACAGAGGTAGGAAATCCTGACAACTACATCAAGTTTGCCAGCGATATGGTACAATACTAATTCCGTTTACTATGAAAAAGTCAATTTTATTTATCATAGCAGTGCTGTCAGTGATGCTGACAGCCTGCAAAAATACCGCAGAGCTCGCTCCTGTATTGGAAATCACAGCCCAGAAGGTGGATTTCACATATCAGGCAAATGATGGCGGTGTGATAGAGTTCAACACCTCGAGCGAACTCGTCTCCGCAGAATCTGATGCAGAGTGGTGTCGTCCTGTCATACGCCGCAAGACCGTTGTTGTTCGCGTGGATGAGAATACAGAGATCGAGGCTCGTACAGCAAATGTGACTATTGTCAATAAGGACAATCTCTCCGTTGTTGTCAAAGTGAGCCAGAAAGGCGTAAAATACGCTTTTGAGGGCGAAGATCAGACTATAGATGCCAAAGGCGGAAATATTGTAATGCCTTATTTCGCTGAAGACAAGATGGTCGTTGTTCTCCCTGAAGATGCAGATTGGGTAAGCGCTGAAGTTTCCGCTTCAAGCGTGTTATTCACAGTCGAGCCCAATGATGCCATCACAGCACGTACTGCCACTGTTTCGTATGCCATAGCCAGCAAATCGGCGTCGTTTACCATCACTCAGGAGGCCAACGCTCCATACGTGACATTCACTCCTGCTCTCGAGGATATCACTATCCCTTCTGCAGCTGCAGAGAAGTCATATGCTTATGCTACCAATGCGACCGTAGAGTTCAATACCGAGTTCGACTGGATCACCCTTTCCGCAAAAGATGGTGAGCTGGTGGTCCGTGTCGATATGAACAACAGTCTCAAGGCACGTGAAGGCAGCTTCACTTATAAACTTGTAGAGGCTGATGAGACCAAGACTGTCAAGGTGGCTCAGGATGCAGCAGAGACCGTTATCGTACACTTTGATCTCGTTGATGCTGAGGGTGCAGCTGTAACAGAGGTTAAAGCTGGCTGCGATGCAGATGAGTTCGAATTTACAGTCAAGACCAACGCTCCATGGGAGGCGGCTGTAGATAAGGATTTCGTTACTGTAACTCCTGCTTCTGATGAGAATGCGGATTTCGCCGAGAAGACCATCAAGGTTAAATTCGCTGTTACTGCCAATACACTTGGCGAGGACCGCACCGCTACCATTACATTCTCTCCAACAGAGACTGCAGCAAGCTTCGAGTCTGTAATCGTTACCCTTACTCAGGATAAGCTGATTGCTATTGCTCTTGAGGCTACTGATGTTAAATACAATGAGGTAACATGGACATCAACGCCAAGCGCGGATGACTTTACATATCTCGTTGATATGATGCCTAAGGCCACAGTCGATGCTATGTCAGATGCAGAGCTCTTTGCGTCTGAGATAGAGACATATGAGTATCTTGGTTCAATGTACAGCATGACCCTTGAGGAGGTTCTTGAGATCCTCTCATATGTCGGCCCTGATGGAACGACATATGACGAGCTTGACCCTGAGACTGAGTATACTCTATATGCGTTTGCATATGAGATGGTTGACGGTACTCCGACCCTTATCGGCAAGACTTCAAGACTCGACGTCAAGACCAAAGAGGATCCATTCAAGTTCTATGGCACTGCAGTTTGGCACGATGTGTTCGTAAGTACAATTTTCAATATGGAAGGCAGTACTATCGATATGCCTTGCGATGTGTACACAGATGCAACCCAGCCAGGCAAATACTTCTTCAAATCTCCATATAACTATGCTAACATCGCATCTTGGTTTGACTCTACACCGGAAGAGATGAAGCAATATACAGGAAACTGGAAGGATGTGATGCTCGAGCTTGATGCTACAAATGCATCAAAAGTCAAGATGGCCGTTCAGGAGCTTGGCGTTTCAATGTCTAGCACCTATGGTTGGATTTCAGGTGGCATGTATTATGGTGCTCCATCTTATGACAACTATGGTACTCTCTCTGAAAACACCTTCACATTCGTGGGCGATGGTTCTACCAAGTATGTTTACTGGAGCATGGCGAAATACAGCAATGGTGCGCTGAAGGTAAACAAATTAGCTGAGAACTTCACAGTTAAGATGACCCAAGGTGGTAACCCTGTTTATCCAAGCGCAGTGAAAGTGGCTCCTGCAGGTAAGAGAGCAGTAAGCCGTCCAGCTGCAGCTAAGCTTCCTGCCAAGAGTATGAAGAAAGACTTCCATATCATGGCGGTTCCAGTTCAGTACTAAATTTATTGCTTATATTTGTGCCCGCCTGTTCGTGGCGGGCACATTTTTAATTGTATGAAAGGTTCGAAAATATTGTTGTTCGCAGGTGCAGCATTTGTTGCACTTGTGTCGTGTTCTAAGGTGCAGGAGTTCTCGCAGGACATGGAACACGCTCTGAAAAGGAGCGGAGGTCTCAGCCCGGTTCATCCCGTTTCTCAGGATGAGATCGACAAGGCCATATATGTCCAGGGTTCTGCAATCGTCAGATTCTCAGAAGATCAGGTGCGTGCCATCGAGAGCGGTTCCATGGATCCGCTCAAGGAGTTCGGTCTGGAATTAGGTTTCGAGAGTATGGAACGTCTTTTTCCTGAGGCGGGAGAGTATGAGCAGAGGACACGTGAGGCGGGCCTTCATACTTATTATATTGTGAACTTTGATAAGGATATTCCTCTGTCCAAAGCTTGTACGGTGATTTCTGCAGCGAACGGAGTTGAGAATTTCGAGAAGCGTAATATAATGAAGATAGACAAGACTAATGATACTTACTGGTCTTATCTATGGGAGTATACCAGCTCGAAATACAGCATTCACGCAGAAGAAGCATGGCAGTATTCCACAGGCGATCCTGCCGTGAAGGTGTGCGTTGTGGATGAGGGTATACAGCTCACCCACGAAGATCTCCAGTGGAACTGCGGAGATGTGCACTACAATTTCGTGAATAAGAACACCACGATAGTGGCAGGTGAACACGGCTCGCATGTGGCCGGTACAATTGCCGCCGTGGGTAACAACGGCAAAGGTATTGCCGGTATCGCCGGCGGCGACTATTCGAAGGGCAACAAAGGCATCACTCTTATGAGCGCTCAGGTATTCCAGGGCAACAGCAGTGCAAGTTCATTTCAGAACGCCATCAAATGGGGTGCAGATAATGGCGCTGTAATCAGCCAGAACAGCTGGGGTAACAACTATGATTTCAATGGTGACGGAGTGCTTTCGGATTCGGAGAAGCAGTATGCTTTAAGCGACAAGATTTCTTCTTCCATGGCTGCTGCCATTGACTATTTCGTAAAGAATGCCGGTTGTGATGCAAATGGCAATCAGAAGCCGGATTCACCTATGAAAGGCGGCGTGGTGTGCTTTGCAGCAGGTAACGACGGCCTTGTAAATGGTGTTCCGGCCAACTACGCATCCAATATCTCTGTGGGCGCGACTACTTCGTCCGGATCTCTCGCGTATTATTCCAATTACGGCGACTGGGTGTCCATCTGTGCTCCAGGTTCAAATATCATAAGCTGTGTGCCGAGTAGCTCCTATGTCAGGATGGATGGTACCTCGATGGCGTGTCCTCATGTGTCGGGTGCCTGTGCTCTTCTCGTGTCATATTTCGGCGGCCAGGGCTTTACCAATGACATGCTCAAAGACATTCTCCTGGGCGGTGCAAAGTCGGGCCTGATAAATAGCAGCTCCAAGGCAATGGGACCTTATCTGGACATACTCGGCTCGATCACGTATGGCGAGTCGAAATACGGAGGAAACCACGCTCCAGTGATCTCTGCGGTAAATATAGAGGGCAGTCTGTCTTTCTCCCAGAAAGAAAAGGTCTCAAAAACATTCTCCGTTTCTGATGAGGATGGCGATGAGATCACTGTAACCCCGACAATCGAAGGACCGGCAACAATTGTCGCCACAAGCACCAAGAACGTATATTCGTTCAATCTGGATTGTACCTCTGTCGCTGCCTCTGCCTTTAACAAGACATATAATGTGAGCATTGCGGCTACAGATGCAAAAGGCGCTCAGGCTACTCACAAGTTTACATATACCATAGTCAAGAACAATCCTCCGACGATAAGTGCATCCGCACTCACAGGCAAGATCATGTTTCGTGAAGGTGCTATTTTAAGTAAAAGTTTCATTGTCTCCGATCCTGAGGGTGATGAGATAATGGATGTTATCGAGAAGAGCTCCGTTACTGGTCCTGCAGTGATACGCAAGCTCTCAGGCACTGCCGGTACATACGAATTCGTAGTGGATGGCAGGAGCGTGCAGGCATCTGATGTAGAGAAGGTGTTCGAAGTGACTATCGTCGCCCAGGAGAAGAATGACCCAGAGTCGAAGTCTGAGCATAAATTTACCTATTATCTAAAAAAGAATCATGCTCCCGAGGTGTCTACCGACTATCCTTCCGACGATAGCGGAGTCTTTTCTTTCCGCCAGCATGAGTATGTCAGTATCCCATTCTCTATTACAGACGAGGATGGTGACAGGGTGAGTGTTGAATACAGGAACGAACCGGCGACTGCACCGGGTGTATTCCAAGGCATGACCAATTCCTTCACTCTGGATTGCCAGAAAGTCAGGGATTTCAGTGAAATGACAGGTATTATCACTGCCATGGATGATTTTGGCGGCAATACTGAATATAAATTCAAGTATAGGGTGATTGAGACCAAGGCTCCCGTTGCTGCTGAGAATATTCCTGACCGGGTGTTGCCGTGCGTGGGCGTCAAAAAGGACGTGGACCTTACGGAGATATTCACAGATCCCAATAAAGATGCTCTCAAGTACGATGTGGTATGTTCTCCGCTTGGTTCGGTCGCCATGAATGTCTATGGTAATAAGCTGACACTGTCTATGAGCCGTGTAGGTGTGGCAAATATCACTGTTACAGCTTCGAAAAAAGATATTCCCGGCGGAGATGTATATAGGGCATCTGCTACATTCGATGTGATATGTCGTGAGGCATCGTATGATTTCGACTACTATCCAAATCCGGTACGTGACATACTCCATATACGCCCTGGATCAGAGAGTGATGCTTCAATGGATATCCGCATTACATCTGCGGCCGGAAATGTTGTTTACAATGAAAGCGGCGTTGCGGGCAGCCTGTCAAGCCCGGTTATGGTCGACATGAGCAAATGCGCAGCAGGGTCATATAGCCTGTACGTGAAGATGAATGGTAAAGAGTATAGCAAGACTGTAGTAAAATTGCCTAGGTAGTTATGAGAAAAGTTTCAATATTCATTGCTGCCTGTATGGCAGCTTCGATCTGTTCTGTGATGTCTGTACATGCTCAGGATGTAAGTTTCCAGAATTCCCGCCTGGACCGCAATCCTGCAACTGTTGCGATGGGTGGCGTTTCTCTTGGTATGGGAAGTTCTGACGCTTATGCCGCGTATGGCAATATCGCTGCGGCACCTATGGGCGAGAAGAGGGGTGATGTGGCAGCATCTTATATGATGTGGAGTCCGTCTTCAGAGCTGCTGAAGTCCAATGCGTTTTCTGCCGGAGCCATGTTCAAAGCTGGTTCAAGGGTAGCTATTGCCCTCGCGGGCAATTACGATACAGGCTTCTCTTACGAGATGTTTGATGACTACGGTATAAGCCAGGGAATGTTCAAGACAGGAGCATACGGTGCTGCTCTTGGCCTCGGCGTCAAGATCATAGACTGCCTGAGTATAGGTGTCAATGCACATTTCGCAGGTGAGAAGATAGCAGCAGACTATAAACCGCTATCTGTCGGTGCCGATGCCTATCTGATGTTCACCATGAAAGGCTTTACTGCGACTGCAGGCGTTGCATCCATGGGCGCGTCGTTCGGAAAAGGAGTAGGCTCCGGTGAGGGGGAGAGTCGTGTGTCACTCCCATCTTCTGTTCGTGCCGGAGTCGGTTATTCCCGGGTTTTCGGCGGCAGGCACAGTGTCACATTTGCGGACGACTTCGACTATTATCTAAATGGATCGATATCTGATGCCATAGGCGCGCAGTATGCCTTCAATGATATGCTCTTTGTACGTGCGGGATATCGTTTTGCCTATGACAGCCCTGTGCCGTCATTCTTCAGCTGCGGACTCGGCGTGAAATTCTCCGGCGTCCACATAGACGCTGCCTACCTCACCGGCAAGACCTGCAAGAACAGCCTCTGCGTAGGCCTGGGATACACATTCTAGGCTGACTATTCTCCAGGGAAAAGTCCAAAAAGTTTAGCATCTATCTTATCTGTAACCTCTCTGAACATCTCGGGATTGTTCTCGAATTTCAGACGGTCTACATCAAGGATCAGGAGATTGTCCTTATAGGTGCTGATCCAATTCTCATATTTCTCATTAAGGCCCGTGATATAGTCGATGCGTATGCTCTTCTCATACTCACGGCCACGCTTCTGAATCTGCGAGATGAGATTCGGAATGGATGAACGCAGATATATAAGCAGATCAGGAGAACCGACAAGGCTCATCATAAGGTCGAACAGATCATTATAGTTCTCAAAGTCCCTTGTGGACATGAGTCCCATATCGCGAAGGTTAGGGGCAAAGATGCGGGCATCCTCATATATGGTACGGTCCTGGATAACTATGCCGTCCTGCTTCTTGATATCTACAACATCCTTGAAACGCTTGTTAAGGAAGTATATCTGAAGATTGAAGCTCCAACGTTCCATATCGTCGTAGAAGTCAGAGAGATAAGGATTGAAATCCACCGGTTCGAACTTTGGGGTCCAGCCATAATGGGCAGCCAGAAGCTTTGTAAGAGTAGTCTTTCCGCTACCGATATTTCCCGCAATCGCTATATGCATAACCTATTTACTTAAAATGAAACATACAAAATTAGAAACATAATTTGTATTTTTGCATAATTAAGCTAAAAAACTGATGCTCAAACTTCACAAGTTCATATTCAACCCTCTCGGAGAGAATACGTACATAGTATGGGACGACACTCTCGAGGCCATCATCATAGACCCGGGAGCCCTCATATCTGCCGAAAGGGACAGACTCTTGTCCTTCATCGGTTCGCAGGGAATCAAGCCAGTTGCGATATTGCTCACGCACGCGCACATGGATCATATTTTTGGTGTGCAGTCATGCGTAGAGAAGTACAATATCCCCGTATACATGGATCCGCGCGAAGAGGCCAGCATAAATGGTTTCAACGTGGCCCATGCCGGTTATGAAATGGACTATTCGAATTCCTTCCAGACAATCGACATCGCCGACGGCGACATAGTCAGGTTCGGCAACAGTCAGATCCGCGCACTGTCGACTCCTGGTCACTCCATGGGCGGAATATGCTGGTGGATAGAGAGCGCAGGAATGATATTTACAGGCGACACCTTGTTTGCGGGAAGCATAGGCCGCACAGATAACCGGTGGGCCTCATGGGACATGCTGATCTCTTCCATCAAGAACACACTTATGGCGTTGGATGGAGAGGTGGATGTATTTCCAGGGCATGGCCCGGCGACAAGCATAGGTCAGGAGCGGCTTACAAATCCATTCATCGTGGATGAATTCGGAGATCAAGGTTACGAAGGGTAGAAGATGGCAGATTTCAAAGATCAGATAATAATCAACGGAGCTAACAGCCATAACCTCAAGAATGTATCACTGAACATTCCGAGAGGCAAGTTTGTCGTTATCACAGGCCTCTCCGGCAGCGGGAAGAGCTCACTGGCATTCGATACCCTTTATGCCGAAGGTCAGCGTCGCTACATGGACACTCTCAGCACCTACGCCAAACATTTCATGGGCATCATGGAAAAACCCAATGTCGAGAGTATAGAAGGCCTGAGTCCCATCATCGCCATTGAACAGAAAACCACCGGCAATAATCCGAGATCGACAGTAGGCACAATCACCGAAATCTACGATTTTCTGCGTCTGCTGTACGCACGCGCAGCCACAGCATACTCCCCTGCCACCGGCAAGCCGATGGTACGCTATACCGATGAGCAGATAATATCCCTGCTGCTAGACAACTATGCATGCAAGAAATGTTATCTTCTGGCTCCTGTAGTTATTGGCCGTAAAGGTAATTACAAAGAACTCTTCGACAACATGCGCCGGCGCGGCTTCACAGAGGCACGCATAGATGGAGAAATCACAGATCTGTCTTCCGTATCAGCCCTCGACCGCTACAAAACCCACTTCATAGAGCTCGTCGTAGACAAGCTGAAGCCTTCGGCCGATGACACAAAACGCCTGCGTGATTCGGTAGGCACAGCTCTGAACTACGGCAAGGGATCCATCGCCATACTCGAAGGAGACCAACCCAAGCATTATTCGAAGCATCTCGTATGTGCCGACACCGGTCTATCCATAGCAGAACCGGCACCTCATACATTCTCCTTCAACTCACCTCAGGGATATTGTCCTCACTGTAAAGGTCTGGGAAACGTAGTGGATATAAATCCCGATGCAATCATTCCGGACAAGGATATATCAATAGCAGACGGAGCGATACTCCCACTGGGCCCCGCACGAGGCAACAAGAGATTTGAGATCATCAGTGCGATAGCACGCAAATACGACTTTTCGATATACGAACCTGTAGGAACTCTTTCCGATGAGGTGATAGACCTCCTGATATTCGGCAGCGAAGAGCTGTTCCGCGTGGGTGAGGGATTCAATTCCCAGCTCATGACGTGGGATGGCGTTGTGGATGATATAGAAGAAAAGATTGTATGCCCGATATGTCATGGTACACGTCTTCGAGAAGAGGCCGGATATTTCCGCATAGATGGCAAGACCATTTCAGAGGTGGCCGCGATGGAGATATCGGACCTTCACAAATGGATAGACACGCTGCCTGAACGTCTCGACACGCGCGCGGGCAACATTGCGCGCGATATCATAAAGGAGCTTAGGGACAGAACGTCGTTCCTGCTCGATGTGGGATTGGAATACCTGACCCTAGACCGCCCTACAGGCACCCTCAGCGGTGGCGAGAGCCAGCGCATAAGACTGGCCACCCAGATAGGGTCGAAACTCGTCAATGTACTTTACATTCTGGATGAGCCAAGCATAGGACTGCACCCTCGCGATAATGTCAAGCTTATAAACTCGCTGTTGGAGC
This sequence comes from Candidatus Cryptobacteroides sp., assembly GCA_045600345.1. Lineage (GTDB taxonomy): Bacteria > Bacteroidota > Bacteroidia > Bacteroidales > UBA932 > Cryptobacteroides. The sequence continues at coordinate 23,857 of JAZRXU010000078.1, forward strand.
TTCGCGACCAGGGCAACTCCGTGATGGTGGTCGAGCATGATGCACAGACCATGATGGCGGCTGACTGGCTGATAGACATAGGTCCTGGAGCCGGCACCGAAGGCGGCAGCATCTGCTACAACGGCCCCGCCCCATCGCACATCACCAAAAGTAGTAAAGAGGATGGCGTAATAGGTTCCTGCGACTCTGTCCACCCCCGGACAGATGCAGGGGGAGGGGCCCAGATGGAGAGAACTCGACAGATGGGAGGGGCTGAGCCCGAAGGGCGAAGGTCGCAGGAACCTATTACGCCATCCTCCCCTACTCTGGACTATCTGGCCGGGAGGAAGAAGATCGAAGTGCCGGCAGAAAGACGCAAAGGCAACGGGCATACGCTCAGCCTGCACGGATGCAGTGGCAACAACCTCAAAGACATGGACATCGACTTCCCGCTCGGATGTCTGATAGGAGTAGCCGGCGTGAGCGGCAGCGGTAAAAGTTCGCTCATTGACGACACCCTCATGCCTATACTCAAGAATCACTTCTTCAGGGCAAAACTGCACCCTCTTCCATATAAGGATATCACAGGTATAGAGTATCTGGACAAGGTGATAGAGGTGGACCAGGCGCCTATCGGCCGCACCCCGCGCAGCAATCCGGCAACTTTCACCGACGTGTTCGGCGAGATCCGGGACCTCTTCGCAGCCACCCCTGATGCCAAGATACGCGGATTCAAGTCCGGACGCTTCAGCTTCAATGTAAGCGGCGGAAGATGCGAAGAATGCAAGGGTGCGGGAATCCAGGTGATACAGATGAACTTCCTGCCATCCGTTAATGTAGAATGCCCCGCATGCCGTGGACGCAGATATAAGGAAGATACGCTGGCAGTACGATTCAAGGGCCGCAACATCAATGATGTACTGGAGATGACCATTGCCGAGGCATACGAGTTCTTCAAGAGTATTCCATCGATTGCGGTCAAGCTGAAAGCACTGCTGGATGTCGGTCTCGGATACATACATCTCGGACAGAGCAGCGTGACCCTGAGCGGCGGCGAGAGCCAGCGCATGAAACTTGCGGCAGAACTGGGCAAGAAAGGTACAGGCAAGACTCTCTACATACTGGATGAGCCCACAACAGGTCTGCATTTCGAGGATATAAAGATACTTCTGAAAGCTCTGCAGAGCCTTGTCGACGCAGGAAACACTGTCATTATCATAGAGCACAACCTCGATATACTGAAGAGTGTCGACTACATTTTCGACCTCGGTCCCGAGGGCGGCAAAGGCGGAGGCATAATCGTTGCACAGGGCACACCGGAAGAACTTGCCGACAACCCGGCAAGTGTAACAGGAAAATATCTAAAAGAAGAACTTATATAATCATGGATCAGGAAGTCATCAGTTTCAAAGAGATTATCGAGAAAGACGCACTCTGGTGCAAACACCTTGGGTTCGAGGATTTCAACGGTATAGATCAGATCATCCGATCTGGACGTGCAATCGAGCTCGTGAACCTTTGCGAGGCCCGTCACGAGAATCGCTGCAGCAAGATAGCCCACATGATAAAGGAACGAGAAAATGTGCGTGTGGTGCTGCTTGCCGGCCCCAGCAGCAGCGGCAAGACAAGCACTTCGCTGCGCATCGCCCTCCAGTGCAAGGTTCACGGCATGAATCCTCGCACGATAGAGCTTGACAACTATTTCAAAAACAGAGAGGAAACTCCAGTGATGGAAAATGGCGAGAAAGACTACGAGTGTCTCGAGGCCATGGACGTGGAACTTCTCAACAGACAACTGACAGATCTTCTGGCAGGTAAAGAGGTGGAACTGCCACGCTATGATTTCAAAGACGGAGTAAAATATTTCGAGGGCAACATGATGAAGCTCGAAGAAAACGACATTCTCATACTCGAAGGAATTCATGCACTCAATCCGGCCATGACTCCAGGCATCCCAGACGATAAGAAATTCATGATCTATGTGTCAGACATATCATCAATGTCAAGATATAATCCGACCATCAGGACTACAGACAACCGCCTGCTGCGCCGAATGGTGCGTGACATGAAGACACGGTCGACGTCGCCGGAGCAGACCATACTACGCTGGCCATCGGTACGTGCCGGAGAAGAGAAGCACATCTTCCCGTTCCAGACAAATGCAGATATTGTGTTTAACAGCACAGCACAGTACGAGCTGCCGCTGCTCAAGCATTACGTGACTCCAGTACTCAAAAACATAGCAGCTTCATCACCCGCATATGGCGAGGCTCAGAGGCTGCTAGGTTTCCTTGCTGAGATAGATGCGCTGCCTGTGGACGCGATAAACGCCATTCCATGCACATCCATCATACGTGAGTTTATTGGCGGACAGATTCTGAGCCGTCACCTGCTATAGGGGTCTGCTACAGACCGAAAGCCGATCTTACGGCATCCACCATATCCAGTTTTTCCCATCCGAAGAACTGGATTTCTTTTGTCACGGCCTTGCCATCACGTACGAGTTCCACCTTCTCAGTATAAGGCTCACGACCGAAATGGCCGTACGAAGCCGTTGGGGAATAGATAGGGTTCTTGAGCTGGAACCGGCGGGCAATGGCTGCAGGACGCATATCAAACAGTTCCGATATTTTCAGGGCTATATCTGAATCGCTGATACCGTCAGCTGCCGTACCATAAGTATTCACAAAGATACTTACAGGCTCT
>JAZRXU010000079.1:0-2691 GCA_045600345.1 Candidatus Cryptobacteroides sp.
GATGCATAGTCAACGGCCCTGGAGAGATGGCGGATGCCGATTTTGGATATGTCGGAGAAGGACGTGGCCTGGTGTCGATATACAAGGGCCATAATGCAATCTATCGCCACATTCCGGAGAATGAAGCGATAGATAAACTGCTCGAACTGATAGAGCAGAATTAGTTTGCAATTACTTATTTGAGTTCGGCGATGACTGAAGTGACAGACTTCACGTTGTCGCCGATCTTTACTTTTATGTCTGAATCGAGAGGCAGGAACATATCCAGTCGGCTGCCGAATTTGATGACTCCACACTGTTCGCCACCAATGAAGCCCTCGCCTACTTTGGCGTAATTGACAATACGTCGTGCAAATGTGCCGGCAATCTGCTTGAAGAATACTTCAGGACCATCCTCTCCATATTTGACAGCACATGAAGCATGTTCGTTAAGCTCAGAAGCCTTGGGCAAGAATGCAAGTTTGTATTTGCCAGGGTGATACTTATAATATGTAGTGACTCCGTCGAATGGCCAGAAGTTTGTGTGCACATTGAAGAAGTTCATATACACCGACACCTGTATGCATTCTTTCTGAAGATATTCTTTTTCGAATACTTTCTCGATGATCACAACCTCTCCGTCTGCTACAGATGTTACCAGTTTCCTGTCGCTGACAGGAAACTCGCGGTCAGGCACACGGAAGAAGAAAATAATAAACCACATTATGAAAGCTCCAATAGCTACCAGAGGCCATTTGAGCCATGCAAATGGAATAAACAGCAAGGCGAGTACGATAATGAGTATACCAGTGATGCTGACGCCGGCTACTGTTCCGTATGAGTCTTTCTGTAATTTCATTATAAAATTTTAGATTAGATTAAAGATAGTCAGATAGATAATTCCTACAGGAACAGCGAAGATGGTGGAATCCAGACGGTCCATCAGTCCACCGTGTCCGGGGATGATCTTTCCGGAGTCCTTGACAGCATAGTGACGTTTCCATTGAGACTCGAAAAGGTCACCATAAACGCCAGCGATATTCATTACGACAGCAAGGGCAAGCGCATGGTACCATTCGAAGCTTTCGAGTCCTGCATAGGTATAAACACCGGTAAGAGATACAACAACCGAAACAAGTACGCAGCAGAACATGCCTCCCCAGAACCCTATCCATGATTTCTTTGGAGAAATTGAAGGACATAGCTTCTTTCCGAACTTCTGACCTAGCGACATGCCGAACACGTATGCACCGACATCCGATGCCCATATAAGTATGAAGAAGAAGATAAGAATGAGGCCGTTGAAATTGCCTGACTTGTCCATCACTATGAAATTCATGGCAGCCATTGGGATGGCTACATACAGCAGTGATGTGTACACATTGGCGAATTCGCCGAAATCAGTCTTGTCCTTTGCATACAACGATGTGGACATGACAAAAAGTACAGGAATAAACGCCAGGAAACATGCTTTGGCAGGAATGATTTCCGGAAATGAACGCACGCCCCACGCCAGGACAAAGAATAATACACCTGCAACGATTGTCAATGCCTGGGCTACCTGATAGCGATTGCCCATGGTGATGCGCAGGAACTCATAAATCATACCACCTGTAAAGAAGGCAAATAGGGCCAGGAACGAGTATTTACACCAAAGTACGCAACCCAGAAGAAGGGCTACGTACACCAGGCCAAATATCAGCCTTTGCCAGAAGTTACTCATTGCTTTCATTTACTTTAGGACCGAATATTTCCTGCAGGTCATCTGCAAATATAACTTCTTTTTCCAATAATTTGTCAGCAAGGGCAAGGAATCCGTCCATATTTTGCTCCAAAATAGACTTTGTCCTATCATGTACCTCCTGAATCAGATTCTTCACCTCCTGGTCGATAAGCTCGGCTGTCTTGTCTGAATACGGCTTGGTAAGATCATATCCCCGAGACCCTGTCGAGTCATAAAAACTTATGTTGCCCACCTTGTCGGACATACCGTAATATGATACCATACCGTATGCCATCTTGGTAAGCCGCTCGAGGTCATTCAAGGCTCCTGTCGATACGGTGCCGTTGACAAGTTCCTCAGCCACTCGTCCACCGATGAGCGAGCACATCTCATCCATCATCTGATCCTTATTCATGAGCACATGCTCTTCTGGCAGATACCATGCTGCACCAAGGGCGCTGCCTCGAGGCACAATAGTTACCTTGAAAAGAGGATTTGCATGAGGCAGGAGCCAGCTTACTGTGGCATGACCGGCCTCGTGATGTGCAATGCTCTTCTTCTCTGCCGGAGTGATGATCTTACTCTTTTTCTCCAGACCACCGATGATGCGGTCTACGGCATCAAGGAAATCCTGTCTTCCCACTTTCTCCTTTCCTGCACGGGCAGCGATAAGAGCCGCTTCGTTACATACATTGGCGATATCCGCACCGCAGAAGCCAGGAGTATGTTTTGCCAGGAATTCGATATCGAAATCATTGTCGAGCTTGATCTTCTTGAGATGCACCTCAAAGATCTCCTTGCGCTCATTGAGGTCTGGAAGCTCCACGTTTATCTGACGGTCGAAACGCCCCGCACGCATAAGCGCCTTGTCCAGGATATCGGCACGGTTGGTGGCAGCCATGACAATTACACCGCTGTTGCTGCCGAAGTCATCCATCTCGGTAAGGAGCTGGTTCAGAGTGTTTTCACGCTCATCATTCGATGAAAAG
>JAZRXU010000080.1:0-10751 GCA_045600345.1 Candidatus Cryptobacteroides sp.
CTGAACAAACTCTTTGATGATGTCCTCTTCGGAGTGCTTGGTATCAAGGATGAGGGAGCATCTGAAGGCAAGAGCGCCACAGTCATCGACGGTCTCATGAAGATGGTTCTCGCCGAGCGTGCAGAAGCCAAGGCTGCAAAGAACTGGGCCAAGTCGGACGAAATTCGCAATGCTCTCTCAGCACTCGGCATTACCGTGAAAGACGGCAAAGATGGCGCTGAATGGTCGCTGTAGGCATATGAAGCTTATTTCATGGAATGTCAATGGCCTCAGAGCCATTGCGGCAAAAGGAGATCTGCACCGCTTTTTTGAGGAAGCGGATGCAGATTTCTTCTGTCTGCAGGAGACCAAGATGCAGGCAGGTCAGGGAGAGTTGGAATTTCTCGGATATCAGAGCTACTGGAACTTTGCGGAGAAGAAAGGCTATAGCGGTACAGCCATATATGCAAAGCATACTCCCCTTTCTGTTTCATATGGAATAGGTATCCCCGAACATGATACGGAGGGGCGTGTGATAACTCTGGAGATGGAGGATTTCTATCTTGTGTGCTGCTATACACCTAATTCTCAGGATGGGCTCAGACGTATTGATTATCGTATGGAATGGGAAGATGCCTTCCGTGGATACCTCTGCACTCTGGCTTCGAGGAAGGGCGTTATCCTGTGCGGCGATCTGAATGTCGCTCATAATGAGATAGACCTCAAGAATCCGGCTACCAACCATATGAGCGCCGGTTTCTCAGATCAGGAAAGGGGAAAGTTCACGGAACTTCTTGCTGCGGGCTTCACGGATTCATTCCGTTATCTTTATCCTGACAGAAGGGATGCCTATAGCTGGTGGAGTTACCGTATGGCAGCAAGGTCCAGAAATGTGGGCTGGCGTATAGACTACTTTGTTGTCAGCGACAATCTGCGTGACCGTATCGTGGATTCTGTAATACACGACGAAGTGATGGGCTCCGACCATTGTCCGGTGGAACTTGTTTTGAAAGATTGAATCCGGCAGAGTGGCGCCAGCGGTGGTTAAAATAGCGTTGGCTGGTTTTCTTCGATAGTGGCAATCACCTTTTCCATGATAGCCTCACGGCAAGCTCCAGATCGAGACTTGCTCTTTGTGATTTCCATGTAGCGCTTCAGCGCTTTCAGTTCATTATCATTCAGACGCACGAATATCTTGTTGGTGCGCAGCTTGGCCTCCCTGTCTTTACTCATGAAGTCAGGACTCAGATGGTGTGGGTTGGGAAGTTTCGGACGTCTTTTCATGATGTTATTCCTGTTGCTTTGGGGCTTGTGGCTTGCTGTTAAGCGTGGTCATGGCTTTGCCTGCGCCTTGTGTTACAAAGGTCTTGATGCCCTCTATTACTTTTACGGATATTTCATCCATTTGTTTCAACTCTTCGTCAGAAAGACGGCCGAGCACGAAGTCTATCTGACCGCCGCGTGCATATTCATTACCTATGCCGAGGCGTATGCGTGTATAGGCAGCTGAACCTACGAGTTCTTCGATATTCTTCAGACCATTGTGCCCTCCGGCAGATCCGCTGGTGCGCATACGTACGGTACCGAACGGTATATTGAGGTCGTCGCAGATGACGATGACCCTTTCGAGAGGGATTTTTTTCTCCTGCATCCAGTATCGAACAGCTTTGCCGCTCAGATTCATATATGTAGATGGCTTGAGAAGCAGGAGTTTGTGGCCGCGGAATCCCACCTCAGTGATGGAACCATAGCGGTCTGAAGAGAAAACAGTATTGGATGCCTGGGCCCAGGCATCCAATACTATGAAACCCATATTGTGTCTGGTGTTCACATACTCAGCACCTATGTTGCCAAGGCCTACTACAAGGTAGTTCATGATACCAGATCAATTAATAGGGTATAAATTATTTCTCTGCCTGAGCAGCCTGTGCAGTAGCACGGGTAGGACGTACAGAGCAGATGATGGTAGCGCGTGGTGAAACTATAGTCACGCCCTCATAGCTGAGGTCGCCAGCTACGATCTGTTTGCCGATACCGAGAGGAGTAGAGTCTACTTCGAGTGTATCAGGAAGGTTCTCAAGCATGGCAGAAACTTTAAGCTTGCGTGCAGAAACGAGGAGTTTACCACCGAGCTTAACACCTGCTGAGTGACCGGTAACGACTACAGGAACGTCGATGGTTACAGGCTTTGCAGGATCGACTGCGAGGAAGTCTACGTGGAGAGCCTCGTCAGTTACAGGATGCCACTGTGCCTCGTGGAGAACGCAAAGATGTTTCTCACCCTCAAGGTTGAGTTCTACGATGTATGAGTTAGGAGTGTGGGTGAGGTTTTTGAGCTCTTTAGCTGAGATAGTGAAGAGGATGTTCTCAACACCTGCACCATAAAGGTTGCAAGGAACGTTGCCTGCGCGACGGATCTGCTTGATTGTCTGCTTGTTGCCGACAGTACGGAGATTACCGTTGATAGAAATCTGTTTCATTGTTTTGAAAATTAAAATGTGTTACTCAGTCTTGCCTGAGGCATTATGCCCGGAAGACCCCATTGCACCAAAAAGCACTTCGCTTTTTAATAAGGGACCGCAAAGGTAAGCAAAAATATTCTACTTCACAAGCCTTGTGGCTTTATTCCACATAAACCGTGTGTAATAATTGTCCAGGTCCATGTTCCCGGCACAAGGCAGATACGAACTGAAGCCGCAGTAAGCCTTGCACTCGCGGCCGTCGAAGAGTCTGACCGTGTGCGACTTGTATATTATGCAGGCGTTCAGAGCTGCATTGAATGATTCCAGGTCTTCTGCACTTACACCTGCCTTCGTCAGTATGTCTCCAAGGTCGTAGAACCAGTGCTTCTCGTAGTCGTGGTCTTGTTCCCGACGGAAAAAGGCCTGTACCTGTGACTCATCCACAGCGGATATCTGAGCGGTGTAGCGCCCGAAGATATCAGCACACACTCTTGCAAGGTTTTCCAGCCCTGCTGTCCTGGTCACGGAGATTGTAGCTTCTCGGCCCCGATACTTTGCCATGAACGCTTCTCCAAGACTGGCAAGGTCAGGTTCTGGTGATCCCCACAGGTATTTTAACAGTGTTCCGTATGGGTATCCATTGGAATATATTTCAGTTGGAGATGCCATGTAGTAGTCACAGATGTCCCGCATCTCATATGCAGCCTCAATGCATCCCATGAAACATGCATCCATGAGCATGTGGCTCATCTTCATCCCGGTGTCACGGAAAGTCTGTGCGAAGTCCGTGAGTTCCATCTCGCAGGGAATTCCTGCGGAATTGTAATTCGGGCCGCTGTAATCTGCTCCTATGCTTTTGGTGATGACCCCCTTGCGGTAATAGTCATAAGGAAGCCATCCGGTGCCGTGAGATGAGAACAGGAATCCGTATTCTTCTGAGGGGAAATTGTCTTTGATGTACTCCAGGACCGTTTTGAGGGTTTTGACGTCTGAACCGGTGTAACCTTCTACAGATGGAAGGTAGGTGACGGGGTCATACTCCTTTGACTGGAATCGTACAAGTGTGTCAAGTACCACAGCTCCGGTGTTGTCCTTGTAAGCTTCCATCAGTACCGGATCTACGGGAACATTGTATCCCGTACCGGCGGTCTTATGGCTGAATACGATGATTCTTTGGTATGAACGGGTGTAGCCCGAAGGTGCGTTCGCTGTAAGCTCCCTAATGTCGGATATCAGCGATGCAGAAAGATTATTATGGCCGGCAGAATAGATTATCAGACACTTTTTAGCCTTTATTTTTCCGTTTTCTCTATCGAGCTCTATCATCTTCTCACAGCTGGGAGCCATCATGAATGCAGCTGTGAGGCTTAAAAGCGATATCAGTTTTCTTCCTTTCATGGTGCAAATCTATTATATTTGCATGTCTTTAACAAATGTGAAAATGAAATTTATATCTAAAATGTTGACTATGACAGCAATGTTTGCTGCAGTGGCAGGATGCTCAAAGAAGGAGGACGGAGAGTTCAAGTATCTTATTGATGAATTTGCTGACCTGCAGATTATCAGATATCAGATTCCGGGCTGGGATGAGCTTTCGCTCCAGCAGAAGGAATACGTCTATCATCTGAGCGAAGCGGCCAAACTCGGCCGTGATATCATTTGGGATCAGAACTGTGAGCGTAATCTGGATGTACGCCACGCTCTCGAAGCGATCATCGGGACTCATGACGCAGGCGATGCTTCCGAGCAGTTCGCACAGTTCATGGTATATGCAAAACGCGTATTCTTCAGCAACGGTATCCATCATCATTATGCAGAGAACAAGATTTTCCCTGAATGCTCTCAGGAATATTTTGCATCTCTGATGGAAGAGGCAGGCTGTGCCGATGCGGATCTTCTGGATGTAATTTACAATCCTGAGCGTTATCCCGAGCATATCTTTACCGGCAATGGCGATATTGTGGCTCAGTCGGCTGCAAACTTCTACGAGGGTGTTACAAAGGACGAAGTCAACGCCTTCTACAAGAATATGGAGGATCCTTCAGATCCATGTCCGATATCATATGGTCTTAACAGCAAGGTCGTGAAGGGCGAGGACGGTGTTATCCGCGAAGTCGTATGGAAAGTCGGTGGCATGTACGGCCCTGCGATAGAGAAGATATGTGCTGAGCTCGAGGCTGCCGCCAAGGTGGCTGAGTCGGACCTTCAGCGTCAGTACATCGCTTCGCTTGTCGAGTATTACCAGACGGGCGATCTCCGCGTATGGGACCGCTATAATGTCGAGTGGGTGAAGGACCTGGACGGCACTGTGGATTTCGTGAATGGTTTCATTGAGGATTATGATGATCCTCTCGGACGCAAGGCTTCATGGGAGGGCATTGTCAATATCAAGGACCATGCGGCGTCAGAGCGCACAGAAGTTATGAGCGCAAATGCCCAGTGGTTTGAGGATAATGCTCCAATGGATGAGCGCTTCAAGAAAAAAGAGGTCAAAGGTGTAAGCGCCAAGGTCATCAATGTGACATGTATCGCAGGCGATGACTATCCGGCTACGGCTATAGGCATCAACCTTCCGAATGCAGACTGGATCCGCAAGGATCATGGCAGCAAGTCCGTGACTATCAGCAATATTACCCGTGCATATGGAAAGGCGGCAGAGGAACGTGCAAAGAGCGTCATAGGCGAATTTGCATGGGATGAGGCTGAGATTGCCCGCAGCAAGGCATGGGCTGCAGCCACCGATGAGGTGCATACTGACCTGCATGAGTGCCTTGGCCATGGCTCCGGACAGCTTCTGCCTACTACTCCTGCCAATGCTCTTGGCGAGTATACTTCTACCCTTGAGGAAGCACGTGCGGATATTTTCGGTCTATACTATATGGCTGATCCCAAGCTCGTAGAACTCGGTATTCTCCCCGATGTCGAGGCTTACAAGGCGGCATATGACAGCTATATCCGCAACGGTATCATGACCCAGTTCACCCGTGTCGAGCTGGGCCGTCCGAATACCGAGGCTCATATGCAGAACCGCAAGCTTATCGCAGAGTGGTGTTTTGAAAAAGGCGCATCCGACAATGTCATAGAGAAGAAAGTGCGCGATGGCAAGACTTATTTTGTAGTCAATGACTATGTCAAGCTCCGTGCTCTTTTCGGCGAGTTGCTCGGCGAGCTTCAGCGTATCAAGTCTGAGGGAGATTTCAAGGCCGGTAAGGAGTTGGTCGAGAAGTATGCTGTAAATATCGACCCTGTCCTTCATAAGGAGGGGCTCGAGCGTTATGCCGGTCTCGGCCTCAAGCCTTATGGCGGTTTCATCAATCCTTCGATTGGACCTGTAGTTCGTATGGGCAAGGGTGTAGACTATGAGATAGTCTATGGCGACAGCTTCCTTGGCCAGCAGATGGAATATGGTCAGAAATACAAAACTCTGTAAGGATTTCTCCTATCATTTGAAAGTTGAGCGTGCGATGTCACCAAATACGGTGGCGTCGTACGTTCGCGATATTACCGCATTTCTTGACTGGGCGGATAAGAGCGTGACCGAGATCGACAGCGATGACCTTATTAGATATATGGAGGAACGCCGTGTGGAAAAGTCGGGGCCTGGATATGGAGACGAATTGGCCAAAAGCACTCAGAGCCGTCTCCTTAGCTCAATGCGTTCGTTTTTCAGTTTTCTTGTCCTGGAAGGTATAGTATCCGAGAATCCCTGTGACAGACTGGAATCTCCGAAGCTTGGCAAGTACCTTCCGGAGGTGCTGAGCGTTGATGAGATTGAGGCAATCATTGATTCTGTCGAGCTGGATTCCTGGCAGGGATACCGCGACAGGGCAATTCTTGAAGTCTTATACGGGTGCGGACTTCGAGCCAGTGAGGCAGTGAACCTTGAACTGTCCAACCTCTATTTCGAAGACGGTTTCATACGTGTCATAGGCAAAGGTGACAAAGAGCGGCTTGTACCTGTCGGAGAGGTCGCTGTCGATGCTGTCAATGCTTATCTGAACCAGCGTCCTGTCGAATTCGATGACCCCCATGTATTTCTTAACCGTTTCGGCCGTGAACTCAGCCGTATCTCCATGTTCAACATGATAAAGAAACAGGCCCTTGCAGCTGGTGTCACCAAGAAAATATCGCCGCACACTTTTCGTCACAGCTTCGCCACTCATCTGGTAGAAAATGGTGCAGACTTGCGCGTAGTGCAGGAAATGCTTGGGCATGAAAGCATATTGACAACAGAGATCTATACTCATCTGGATAGCGGTACATGGCAGAAAAATATACTAATGCACCATCCAAGGCAGTTAAAATGAGCACTTTGTGCGTTTTTTTTCAAAAATATTTGTTTGGGAAGCTTAAAATGCATAATTTAGCAATGCTCAACAAGCAGAAACAATATTATTAACCTTTATAAAATTTATTTTATCATGGAAGCAATCGTAAAATCAATCCTCGCTCAGTGCGCTGAGTTCGAGAAAAACGCTACTGCACAGGTAGAGAAAGGTAACAAAGCTGCTGGTGCTCGCGCTCGTAAAAACGCTCTCGAGATCATGAAAGCAATGAAAGAGTTCCGCAAAGCATCTGTTGAGGCTGCCAAATAACTTTTTCAACAAATAAAATAACCCCGGGCTTTGCGGCTCGGGGTTTATTTTTTATGTGTGCTTCAGGCTACATCATGCCGCCCATGCCGGGAGCCATAGGGGCTGCAGGCTCAGGAGCAGGAAGTTCTGCGATGGCACACTCGGTGGTAAGGAACATGCCGGCTACGGAAGCTGCATTCTCCAGAGCCACACGTGCCACTTTCGTTGGGTCGATGACGCCGGCCTCGAACATGTGGACATACTCGTCTGTGCGTGCGTTATAGCCGAAGTCACCTTCGCTCTCGCGTACCTTATTTATAATCACACTTCCCTCAAGACCTGCGTTCGCTGCAATCTGGCGGAGAGGCTCTTCGATGGCGCGGGCCACGATCCTGATGCCTGTGGTCTCGTCTGCATTGATGCCGGTCAATCCTTCGAGCGCTTTGGTTGCGCGGATATATGCCACGCCGCCGCCAGGCACTATGCCTTCTTCCACAGCTGCACGTGTCGCACTGAGGGCGTCGTCCACGCGGTCTTTCTTCTCTTTCATCTCCACCTCGGTGGCCGCTCCCACATAGAGAACGGCTACGCCGCCTGCGAGCTTGCCAAGGCGCTCTTTGAGCTTCTCCTTGTCGTAGTCAGAAGTAGATACTGTGATCTGTTTGCGGATAAGGGCAACACGCTCTTCGATGTCTGCTTTGCTGCCTGCACCGTTTACAATGGTTGTGTTCTCTTTGTCCACAACAACTTTCTCGGCTTTGCCAAGCATTGCGAGAGTTGCATTCTCAAGGGTGTAACCGCGCTCTTCGCTGACTACTGTCGCACCGGTGAGCACGGCTATGTCCTGAAGCATCTCTTTGCGTCGGTCGCCGAAGCCCGGAGCCTTTACCGCTGCAATCTTCAGTGTGCCGCGGAGCTTGTTCACGATAAGGGTCGAGAGTGCTTCGCCGTCTACATCCTCAGCAATGATCAGAAGCGATTTGCCTTCACGTGCGATAGGCTCGAGTACAGGCATGAGGTCCTTCATCGTGCTTATCTTCTTGTCGGTAAGGAGGATGAAAGGAGCATCGAGAACTGCTTCCATCTTCTCTCCGTTTGTCATGAAGTATGGGCTGAGATAGCCACGGTCAAACTGCATGCCCTCTACGACCTTGACTTCTGTCTCGGTGCCTTTCGCCTCCTCGACAGTGATCACGCCGTCTTTCTTGACTTTTGCCATGGCATCGGCGATGAGCTTGCCGATGAAAGGGTCATTGTTGGCAGAGATAGAGCCTACCTGCTCAATCTTGGCCAGATCATCATCCACCTCCTGGCTCTGAGCTCTAAGGTTGGCAACGACGGCATCTACTGCCTTGTCTATGCCTCGTTTCAGATCCATAGGGTTGGCACCTGCAGTTACGTTCTTGATGCCTTCGTTGATGATAGCCTGTGCGAGGACAGTTGCCGTGGTGGTGCCGTCACCTGCCTGGTCATTGGTTTTTGAGGCAACCTCTTTCACCATCTGAGCACCCATGTTTGCGAATGCGTCCTCGAGTTCGATCTCCTTGGCTACGGTAACACCGTCTTTTGTAACGTGAGGAGCACCGAATTTCTTGCCGATGACCACGTTGCGGCCTTTAGGACCGAGAGTCACTTTAACTGCGTTTGCCAAGGCGTCTGCGCCCTCTTTCATAAGAGTGCGCACGTCGCTGTTGAATTTGATATCTTTTGCCATGATACTTTCCTCCCTGTTTAAAGAATTGCAAGAATGTCAGACTGTTTCATGATGATGTAGTCCTTGCCTTCTACACTCACCTCAGTGCCGGCGTATTTGCCATAGATTACGACATCACCGACTTTCACCTCCATAGGCTCGTCTTTCTTGCCGGGTCCTGCGGCTACAACTGTGCCTTGCTGAGGTTTCTCTTTTGCTGTGTCTGGGATATATAGTCCCGATGCTGTTTTGGTCTCGGCCTCTTTGGGCTCGATGACCACTCTGTCTGCCAAAGGTTTGATCATAATATTATGTTTTAATTAGTTCTTACATGCAGGCTCTTTCAGCCCTTGTATAAAGTAAAAGACAAATGGTGTGCCATTTGCCTTTTACTATGTAAATCTGCCAAAATGTCAGTAAGTATTATTCAACCCTGTTGATGCTGGCTCCGAGGGCATTGAGACGGCCTTCGATGTTTTCGTAGCCGCGATCTATCTGCTGGATATTCTCGATTGTAGATGTACCTTTCGCGCTCATCGCTGCGAGGAGCATGGCGATACCTGCACGGATGTCAGGAGAGTGCATCTTTCCGGCGCGCAGACGGAAGTTATGGTCATGACCGATAACTACAGCGCGGTGAGGGTCACAAAGAATGATCTGTGCTCCCATGTCAATAAGGTGATCCACAAAGAACAGACGGCTCTCGAACATCTTCTGGTGTATCAGAACGCTTCCCTTACATTGCGTAGCCACCACCAGAATCACAGAGAGGAGGTCAGGAGTAAGACCTGGCCACGGAGCATCAGCGATGGTCATGATAGATCCGTCCATGAATGACTCTATCTCATAGCTCTCCTGGGCTGGGACGAAGATGTCATCTCCCCTCTGCTCGAGCTTGACACCAAGACGACGGAATACTTCCGGAATAATGCCCAGCTCATGATAAGCCACGTCCTTGATGGTGATCTCACTCTGGGTGATGGCCGCCATGCCTATGAATGAACCCACCTCGATCATGTCAGGGAGCATTCTGTGCGAAGCACCTCCCAGGCTCTCCACGCCCTCAATGGTAAGAAGGTTGGACCCTATACCCGAAATCTTCGCACCCATCATGACAAGGAGCTTGCAGAGCTGCTGCAGGTAAGGCTCACAGGCGGCATTGTAAATGGTGGTCGTACCCTTGGCCAGCACGGACGCCATGAGAATATTGGCAGTACCCGTAACAGAAGCTTCATCCAGAAGCATATATACGCCCTTAAGGCCATCAGCTGGTGCGAGAAGGCGGAAGGCTTTCTTGTCGGCATCATACTCATAAGAGGCACCAAGCTTCATGAAACCCAGTATATGGGTATCCACACGGCGACGTCCTATCTTGTCTCCGCCGGGCTTGGCGAGGAACACTTCGCCGAAACGGGCAAGGAGCGGACCTACTACCATCATGGAGCCGCGTAACGAGGCACACTTCTTTATGAATTCAGAGGTATGAACATAATTGATATCTATTTCATCTGCCTTGAAGGAGAATTTGCCTTTATCGAGACGCTTCACTTTCACGCCCATACCTTCAAGCAGGGCGATGAGATTCATTACATCCAGAATCTCCGGAATATTCTCTATCACCACTTCCTCCGCTGTAAGAAGTACGGCACTGATTACCTGCAAGGCCTCGTTCTTGGCACCCTGCGGCACTATGGTTCCGGACAGCTTGCGTCCTCCTTCAATGACAAATGAACTCATTCTGATAAATTTTTAAACAAGATCGTGGATAAGCTGCTCGCGATCGCCGGCAAGATAATCGATCACAGGGATCTCTATCATTGTATAGCAGCCAGGCTGCTGACGGACAGAGGCGCGAGCCATACATACAAGCACCTGAGCTGTAAGCGCAGGGTTGTTGATCTTCATATTGAACTCAAAAAGCTGATTGTGGGTCTGGCCCGATACGCCTTTGCGGACAAGGTTTACACCATGTCCCACGTCATTAAGGTCGTCAACATTGGCAACCTGCATCACATGGGTCTCATCATTGACGAAGTAAGGGTC
>JAZRXU010000081.1:0-12104 GCA_045600345.1 Candidatus Cryptobacteroides sp.
ATGAACAAAGCAGAGAAAACCCTTACAGTACGTTTCATAGAGAAACTGAAAGACACTGAACCGCAGGATATACCAGCGCTGCTGCGGGAAGCAGGCATTGAGTATCACTCCATAGACTGCGACAACTGGAACTGGTCGGAATGCAACCCTGTCGTCAGTTTTGCCATAACTCATTGCGGGGATGCCATTGCACTGCACTTCCACGTCAGTGACAATGAAATCAGAGCCGTAGAGACATGCAATGACGGCAGAGTGTGGGAAGACTCCTGCTGCGAATTCTTCGTGAGCCCGGACTGCAACAGCCAATATTACAACTTCGAATGCAACTGCATCGGAACGCTGTTGCTGCATGGCGGCATCAAGCCGGACCGTCCGTCTGCTCCGGAAGGCTGCTACGCAAAGGTGAAGCGCTGGAGTTCCCTTGGAAGCAGCGCCATCGCCAAAACCGACGCGACTGCAGGCTGTCAGCAGATCGAATGGGATCTGGTGGAGGTTATCCCTGCCGATGCATTCTTCCTGCACGACATAGCTAATCTCAGCGGACGCACAATGAGGGCCAACTTCTATAAATGCGGAGATCTTCTGGATGCTCCGCACTTCCTGTCCTGGGCGCCTATCGATCTCCCGAAGCCAGCATTCCACTGTCCCGAGTTCTTCGGCGAGATCGCCTTCGAATAGTCTTGAAAAAGTATTTACGCCACTCTGAAACCGCGCTCCACGAGAGATAGATTCTCTTCCAGGGCTTTCTCGTTGTGGCCGATGACAACGACTACGGCAAGCACGCCTTTGCGCACCTCCTGGGTGAAGATCTTCAGAGGAAGATTCTCCTCGCTCAGACCATCGAAGCCGAAGGCATTCTTATTGTTGAATTTGAACTTCTCTATAGGATTGAAGTCCTCAGGATCGTCGTCATAGAAGCCCACGCTCTCGGCATAATTCGCAAGAGCCTGATCCTCGGCTGTTTCGCCCTCTGGCAGCGGTCCGACATAGATATCCACAAAGTCACGGTCGGCGGATGCACTGATGCGGCTGACTTCCACGCCAGCATCATCATTGAAAACTTCGGACTCCACGGTCCAGCCTTCAGGCATTCTGAGTTTAATATCGTAAGCCATAGTCTAGATTATCTCTGCAGCGAGATCATAAGAGTCTGCGCTGACAATTTTTACCTTTATTATATTACCGGTGAGGTCTTCGTCGCTCCTGACAAGTATCTCTCCATCCACATCCGGAGATTCATAGCGGCTGCGACATACCAGCACACCATCTTCCCACCGGTCCACGATAACGTCCTCGACAGTGCCTACACGTGAAAGGTTGTACTCGTACGAGATCTGCTCCTGTATCTCCATCAGACGTCCGAGACGCTCTTCCTTGACGTCCTGAGGGATGTCATCGGCATAGTTCCGAGCTGAATATGTATCTTCCTCCTCGCTGTATGTGAAGGCTCCCAGGCGCTCTATGCGTGCATCGCGCACGAACTGCAGCAGGCGCTCATATTCCTCTTCGGTCTCGCCTGGATGGCCCACTATCATGGTGGTACGGAGCACTATACCCGGCACTCTCTCGCGGAACTTTGCAACGAGCGCACGCGTCTGCTCCTCGTCCACTCCCCTATGCATCATCTTGAGAATCCTGGATGATGCGTGCTGGAGCGGGATATCCATGTATTTGCATATCTTGGGATTGGAAGCCATCTCGTCGAGCACATCTTCAGGGAACGAGGACGGATACGAATAATGTATACGTATCCATTCTATACCCTCGACCTCGCTTAGTGCACGCAGAAGCCTTGCAAGAGCCCTTTCATTATAAAGGTCAAGGCCGTAATATGTGCTGTCCTGCGCAATTATGATAAGCTCCCGTACACCTCTCGCGGCCAGACACTCCGCTTCGCGGACAAGGTCTTCGACAGGGACGGAGTGATGCGCACCCCGTATGAAAGGAATGGCGCAATATGAGCAGCGGCGGTCGCAGCCTTCGGATATTTTAAGGTAAGCGTAATGCGAAGGTGTCGACAGTACGCGCCGCTCCTGAGTGAGGGGTACCGAAGCGCCAAGGTACTCGAGCAGCGGTGCGAAGTCACGCGCTCCGAACCAGGCGTCCACTTCCGGAATGAGCTCCGGCATGTCGTCTGCATAACGCTGGCCGAGGCATCCGAACACAACGACAGAGCCGTATATGCCCTGCGCCTTCATATCCACAGCCTCCAGAATAGCATCGATCGACTCCTGCTTGGCATCGGCAATAAAGCTGCACGTGTTTATAAGGAACACGTCTGCAGGCCCCTGAGGCACTATTTCATAGCACCCTTCCAGCGCTGCCGCTATATGCTCGGAGTCGACGGTATTCTTGCTGCAGCCGAGAGTATTTAAAACCAGTCTCTTCATCTACGGGATTACTCCTCGCTCTCCTGCTCCGGGTCAACGAATTCGAGGGTGGCATGAGCCTTGAGCTCATTATACCAGGTAACCACCTTCTTCATATGAGAGAGGTAGAAACGGCTGCCGTCATAGTTAGGTACAGCCTTGTCGAAAAGCCCGCGGATCTCAGCCTCGGATGCCTTTGCAGAAGGTGCGTCAGCGTCCTTGAGGGTCTTGTGAAGAGCCTCAAACACTTTGCGGAGGCGAAGCTCCTCCTCGTCAGTATAGATGGAAATATCCTCAAGAGTAGTGATCTTGCCATTGGCAGGGAAATTGACGCGTGCGCCTGTAGCAAGGCTCTCTGCGATAGCGCCTGTGCGGCTCTGTGCCACATAACGGTAAAGTCCCGGATAGCCTGTAACGGCGAGAATTCTTGAAAGATCTGTTTTCTCTGTTGCCATAATAGTTTATCTTTTTTAATTTATCTTATCTAAAAATCTATCAATCTGCTGCTCCATATTTTCCAGAGAGCCTGTATTTTCCAAAATAAAAGTAACGCGTGGATTGTTGCGATTGTCCATCTGAAGCTCCATCCTCCGTTTAACATCTTCGCGAACAGCATCACGATCGGCGCAACGGCCTTCCTCAACCACCTTTTGCAACGTCCTCTGCACCACTCTCTCGAGACGGATATCAGAGGGAGCATCCACCAGCATCACGTAATCCCCAAAGTTATCAAAAAATTCTTTCTGCAGCACAGTGGCACTCTCAAAAGCTACGAAAAAAGCATCGCTCGCATGATTCTGTACCCATAACTCAAAATCCTTCATAAGAAGCGGAAAGAGAGCAGTCTCCAATGCCTTCAGTGCGTCCGGACGCTTAAAGATATCCGGTACAACCAAAGCCTTCAGATCCGGATACACCTCATACAGAGCCTTGGCACGTGAGTCGCAGTCATATACCGGTATCCCTCTGCGGGAGAGCGACCTGCAGACCGCAGATTTCCCGCTGCCGATACCACCGGTAACAATGATAATCTTAGCTGCCATCTACCTCACTTCCACGACACAGTCAAAGAGTTCCGGCTCCAATTCGTACGACAGCACCTCTGCCGGCATACCTATCACCCTGCCGATGCACTTGCCGCTGATACTCTGCGCAAAGTCATCATAATCGACTCCGATATAAACGCCGTTCATGTTAGCGTCAGCCGGGAAGCGGATACGGTAGCGCATAGTCGTATTGAAGGGGAAGACCTTCACATTCACGCTCTTTGGCGCTCCGAGTATCTTCACCGGCAGCTGGACTTCACGCTGTACGTAGCGCACCACATTGACGGAATAATCCACAGACTGAGCGGACATGCGTACGCCTTTAAGCGGTTTGATATTCACCTGACCATACTTGTCAGAATCCAGGGCATGCAGACGCACCAGCTCCGTAGTCACCTGGTTGACGCCATCGATTATCTCCTTGTTACCATATATGAGCACACTGTCCGGCAACACCTTAAGACCGCTTACCGACATATATTGAGGAACGTAGGTAAGGCTGGAAGTCACCTTTACAGGTACCTTCTTATATTCGACGCTGTTAAAAGTGAAGAATACGGTATCCGTAACAAAGTATTCAAGGCGGGATTTGTCGGAGAAAACAGTATGGAAGTATTTTGTCGCGTCCGCTGAGGTCATATAAAATACATCCCCCTCCTTATGATGCATATCCTCGCGTGCTACGTTCAAACGCACAGGATGACGGCGTCCGAGAGAGCGTACACCCACCAGATCGAAACCGGCCATCTGACAGCTCGCAGCAATACTCGATGGAGAGGCCGACACATTGGAATGTCCGTCAATCTCACAAACAGCTACGACAGAGCGCTGCACAAGCGCCGAATAGTCCAATGACATGTTATGGACAAACCAGACAACGAAAGCAAGCACCAGGGAAACACCTAGTGCCAGATAATCGCTCATGCTGAGTTTGAACCTTCTGTCTGCCATCAGACCAGGTTGAGATTATTTCTGAGGAGCTTCTGCGGGAGCCTCTGCCGCTGCCTGCTCGGCATCTTTAACGACTGAGCTCTTGGCAACGCGGATCTTTACATTCTTGTCGACTTCGATAAGGAGAGAAGTCTCTTTAACCTCTACAACAGTACCATAAATGCCGCCTATGGTAACAATCTTGTCTCCCTTTTTGAGGCCGTCGCGGAACTCCTGGAGTTCTTTCTGCTGCTTACGCTGCGGACGGATCATGAAGAACCACATTACAACGAAAATAAGAATGAGCATAACCCACATTGACCATGAGTTGCCCTGTGCTGCCGGAGCAGCTGCCTGAAGAAGTGTAAGCATAATATTCTATCGTTTTGAAAATTCAACTTTCTTTGAAAGAGCGTCGAGAATACCATTCACGAACACACTGCTCTTGGCCGTGCCGTAGTACTTTGATATCTCCACATATTCATTTATAGACACCTTGAGAGGAATATTTGGGAAATATACAATCTCGGCAAGGGCCGTGATGATCAGAGCTATATCCGTACCCACGAGACGGTCGCTGTCCCAATTGGGAACCGCAGTAGCTATAGCCTCATAGTATTTATCGTAGTTTGAATATGCCTCCTGAAGAAGTTTATGTACGAAGACATTGTCATCATCCATCGACGAACTGCTGTCGCTAAGATACAGATTCGGCATAGCCCATGACTTACCTTTTGCCATCTCTGCAAGAGTCTTGCAGCAGCACGTCAGAGAATAAGCCAGATCATCATTCCAATACAGACTCATATCCTCAAGAGCAACCTCGAAATCCTCACGATCGACAAATTCCTCTTCGAAAATACGGGTAAACAGGGCACAATCCTCCTTGAGAGAAGCATCGGGGCTCGCCATATATTCATGAAAATATTCCTTAGTCTGGATAGAAGCGTAGATTTTACGGAGAATCAGGTCGAATGCACCCCAGTTTGCGAGGCCCTTCTTCTTGATTATTTTCTGGAAATCCACATCCTCTGCGAAGATCTTCGCAAGTTTGTTATTGACGAACTTGAGGTTAGGATTTTTCTCCTCCTCAGTCTTGTTGATCTTTTTCTGAAGCTGATTGATACGATCCTGAGCGACGGCAGTAAGCGGCGCGATGCCGGCCAACATAAAAAGATACAGATCACGTGTAGACTCAAGCGAAGCATCCAGTTCCTTCTGTGCCTGAGCAAGGCTTGTGCCTGGGATCATCTCTATTGCAAAGAGCTCTTTAAACGCTTTAATTCTAAGAATTCTTCTATTAAGCATCTATTTTCAGTATTTTTCTACAAATATATCCCTTTTTACCGAAAAATTTCTACATTTGTTAACATATTTAACAAAATAAAATTCTATGTATAAGGATGATTTTGGAGCGAAAGCGGATAGAGAGCGCGCTTCTGAGGATGTATTCTCAAAGCCGGTACGTGCCGGCAAGAGAACCTATTTTATGGATGTAAAGGCCACAAAAGGCAACGACTACTACCTGACGATTACCGAAAGTAAGAAAAGGGTAGAGGCTGACGGCCGCTTTTCGTTCGACAAGCACAAGATTTTCCTTTACAAAGAAGACTTCGAGAAATTCACAGAGGGACTGCAGGAAGTGATTGATTATATCAAGGCTCACTGCGACGTTCAGGAATCCCGCCACGAAGACAAACCTTTCTCTTCAGACGTGGATTTCGAAGAACTTTAATCACAAAACATGGCAAAGAAGCCAATCGTAGCACTTATATACGACTTTGACGGCACATTGTCTCCGGGCAATATGCAGGAGTTCGGTTTTATCCAGGCCATAGAGCATAGTGCCCCTACATTCTGGCGGCGAAGCGACGAAATAGCCATAGGACAGGACGCATCGAACATTCTTGCATATATGAAACTCATGTTCGACGAGGCAAAGAAGAAAGGTATTCCACTACGCCGCCGCGACTTCCGTCGCTTCGGGTCGAAGGTAGAGCTGTTTCCGGGCGTTACCGACTGGTTCAAGATGGTGAACGAATACGGTAAGAGCAAGGGAGTTACCATAGAACACTATATCAACTCATCCGGGCTTGCCGAAATGATAGAAGGCACGTCTATCGCTGGCGAGTTCAAACGGATCTTTGCATGTTCATTCCTTTATAATGACCATGGAGAAGCAGAATGGCCAGGAGTTGCAGTAGACTATACAGCGAAGACCCAGTTCCTGTTTAAAATAAACAAAGGTATACTCAGCATACGCGACAACAAACTTGTCAACGAAAGTCAGGATGAAGACAAGAAGCGCATTCCATGGTCTCACATGCTATACTTTGGAGATGGCGACACTGACGTCCCATGCATGAAGATAGTCAAAATGTTCGGAGGTAATGCCATAGCAGTATACAATCCGCAGAAACCAGCCAAGAAGGCTCTGGCCCAGAAGCTCCTGCGTGAAGACAGGGTGAACTTCATCTCCCCCACCGACTACACTGCAGGCTCACGGACATTCGAGATCGTCAAAGCAATCATCGACAAGATAAAGGTGGAAGACACTCTGGCAAGCCTCAAAAAAAAGCGACTCTGACGAGCCGCTTTTTTATTGACTGTTGACCCCCAATCCGGGTTCATTATTTGATAAGCGCTGAACGATTCTTCCAGATAGGGTAATTGACAAATTTTTCCTTGGTAGATGCTGGCACTGGAGTAATGACGCCTGTAAAGCCATTCTCTTTAAGGAGGTTAGCCACATACTCTGCACGCTCCTTGCGGAGTTCAGCATTACGAGCTGCAGTACCTGTCTCATTATCTGCATAGCCAGTTACAGTATAATCACCAGCCTTGTCATATTTCTTGATAGACTTCTTCCAGTTGGCAAGCTGCTTCTCGTTGAATACAGATTTACCAATAGTGAAATAGCCCACACCATCAGACTCAACAGCCTTGTCAAGGTTCTTCATTGCCTCTTCGTAAGCCTTATCTTCAGCAGCCTTGCGAGCCTGTGCCTTAGCCAGCTCCTCTGCAGCAGCCTCTGCGTCAGCCTGAGCCTGGAACTTAGGACCGTAGATATTCTCGATCAGCCAGTCATTCTTCTGCTCATCAGAAAGTTTTTTCCAATTCTTTGGAAGGATATCCTTGTGAGCCTTATTCCAAGCACGTTTCTCTTTATTCGACATCTTGGTAAAGTCTGGGAATGCCTCTGAATTGGCAATATCGGCATACTTCTGGGCTGTAGCTGCATCAACACCAGGATAAGCTGCAGGGAGCACATTACCATTGGCATCAATGCGTTTTGCAGCATCATCCACAAACCACTGTGCAAGAGCAACGGCATCGTTGCAAGTAGCGTTTGCAGCCTTAACCTCATCACGAGCATCACCAAGATTGCCTGTCACAGACTCTTTATCATCCACAGCAACCTGAGCCGGAGCATAGATAGTATCTACCACCCACGCAGTCTTCTCTGCATCGCTCATCTTCTTCCAATTGGCAGGAAGAATATCTTTGTGAGATTTAGTCCAAGCATCCTTCTCTGCTTTTGTCATAGAAGCGAAATCTGGACAATCCTCGAAATTAGCCATATCAGCGTATGCAGCAGCAAGAGCAGGATCCACATCAGCATATACGGCTGGAGCAACCATACCATCAGCGTTTACAAGTTCCTGAGCTTTCTCATAATCCGCAGATGCCTTGGCATAAGCAGCATTCGAAGAAGCAACCTGTTCATCAGCCTTGGCCTGAAGAGCCTGGAGTTTCTCATCCTTCTTGGCTGCGCCGATATACTCACCGAACACAACACCAGCCGCTGCAGCAGCAGCGACTGCAGGAGCAGCGCTCTTCTTGGCATTCTCGCCGCGCTCCCAGCCTGTCTTGCCAAAGTTAACCTGCAGACCGACCAGAGCAGAGGCAACGCCACCAAGTTTCTCTCCAAATGTATCACGACCGCAATCCGCAATGCGATGATTTACATATGTCGTACCGAGTACAGCGTTTGTACACATGGTTGCACGGAGATCGATAGTGAGTTTGATACGCTCTGAAAGACGTACAAGATTGAGCAGACCGGCACCGGCACCTGGTTTGTTGAGTACTGTTTCATATCCATAAGCAGGGGTATTGATCCAGCCCACGTGTACATATGGAGCAAAGTCCCATACGCGATCGCGATAACCTGAGAACCAGTTGGAAATATTTACGAGGAAATCAGCATGAGTATAATTATACTGATTCTTCTCGCGTACCATTGTCGAACCTGGCATATAAGCGGTCTTAAGGCCCTGCCATCCAAGACGGAGACCAAAATTAGGATTAAACCATTTACCAAGATTTACATCGAGAGCAACGCCGGGTTTAAGAGAACTCCAACCTGCACCCTGGCCCATCTTGGGAGCGCCCATAATGTTCACGCCACCCTGAAGCTGGACGAAGGTGTTATCGAAGAAGCTGTTACGGACATAAGGTCCTCTTACGATTTTACCGTCCGCATCACGATTCTCGCGATCCTGTGCGAATGCAGAAAGACTGATTGCTGAAACAAAAGCAATTACTGCGAATAATTTCTTCATGATATTATAATTAATTATGAATATTACAGCTAGCTTACAAATATAACAATCTTTTGGAAATATATGTACAAAAAAAGAGCCCGACCATAAACGGTTGAGCTCTTCGTATAAGATCCATTATAGATTACTCAGCAACTTTGATCTGAGCAGAACGGTTCTTCCAGATAGGATAGTTGACAAATTTACCCTTAGCATCTGAAGGAGTTGCAGTGATTGTGCCAGTGAAGCCATTCTCTTTGAGGAGGTTGGCAACATACTCTGAACGCTCTTTGCGGAGGCGCTGGTTGATAACTGCAGAACCAGTCTCGTTATCTGCATAACCGGTTACAGTGTAATCAGCAGCCTTGTCAAGAGTCTTGATAGACTTCTTCCAGTTAGCGAGCTGTTTCTCATTGAACTCAGATTTGCCGATAGTGAAGAATCCTACACCAGCCTCTGGAGATACTGCAGCCTGATCGAGGCTCTTAAGAGCATCCTCGAGGGCCTTGTCTGCAGCAGCCTTGTTAGCCTGTGCACGTGCGAGCTCGGCTGCAGCTGCCTCAGCATCTGCCTTAGCCTGGTAAGCTGGGCCATATACGTTGTCAGTAAGCCAATCGTTCTTCTGCTCAGGAGTCATCTTCTTCCAGTTGCTAGGAAGGATATCCTTGTGAGCCTTGTTCCAAGCACGCTGCTCTTTCTTAGACATCTTGGTGAAGTCTGGCTGAGCCTCAGAGTTTACAAGGTCAGCATACTTCTGTGCAGTAGCAGGATCGACGTTAGGATATGTAGCAGGAAGGATGTTGCCATTAGAATCAACGCGTTTAGCAGCGTCATCTACAAACCACTGTGCGAGTGCGAGTGCGTCGTCAGCAGTCTTGCAAGCAGCTTTCTGAGCCTCTACGGCGTCATTGACAGCAGCGGCAGCAGCATTCTTGTTGTCAAGGGCAACCTGTGCAGGGTCATAGATATTACCCCTTACCCATGCATTCTTCTGTTCATCGCTCATCTTCTTCCAGTCAGCAGGAAGGATGTCCTTGTGTGATTTGTCCCAAGCAGCTTTCTCTGCCTTGGACATTGTAGTGAAGTCTGGGCAGTCCTCAAAGTTTGCCATATCTGCATATGCAGCAGCAAGCTCAGGATCGATATCGCCATAAACGGCTGGAGTTACAAAACCGTTAGCGTCAACATACTTTGAAGCCTCGTTATATTCGTTAGCAGCTTTTGCATATGCATCAGCAGCTGCGGCAGTCTGCTCCTCAGCGTCTTTCTGAAGGCCCTGGAGCTTCTCGTCCTTCTTGGCAGCACCGATGTACTCACCGATAACAAGGCCTGCAGCGCCTGCACCAGCAAGGCCGGCAGCAAGATTACCATCCTGGTTAGCCTCACGAACCCAGCCTGTCTTGCCGAGGTTTACATGGAGACCGATGAGAGCTGAACCTACACCACCGATCTTCTGACCGAATTTAGTGCGCTGATAGAACTCCTCATACCATTTGATGAACTCAGTACCAAGAATCTGGTTAGATGCGAATGTAGCACGGAGATCGAGAGAGAGACCGAGACGGTCGGTAAGGCGGATCTTGTTGTAGAGACCTACACCGGCACCGAGTTTGTTAAGCGGGCTCTCGAATGCTGGTACCGGAGTATAGATCCATCCCAAATGAGCATAAGGAACGAAATCCCATACACGAGTCTCCTTGTAGCCAGACCACCAGTTAGATACATTTACCATGAAGTCGCCATGGAGGTAGCTGTAGAAAGCTTTCTGTACAGGATCGCCTATCTGCGACATACGAGCTGGGTAATAACGAGTCTGAAGACCCTGCCAGCCGAGGCGGGCACCAAAGTTAGGGTTGAACCATTTACCGAGATTGAAATCTACAGCAGCTGCAGGATAGATGGATTTCCAGCCACTGGTCATACCCATGTGGGTAGAAGCCATGAAGTTAAGACCGCCCTGAAGCTCGATGAAAGTGTTATCGAAGAAGCCGTTACGAACGTATGGGCCACGGACGATATTACCCTCAGCATCGCGGTTACCATCCTCATATGCAAAAGCAGATGCACAGAGGGCAGTAGCAAGCGCTACGATTGAGATAATTTTTTTCATAATAATATAAAGGTGTTAATAAATTTTACTTGTTAAGTGCCTGAGCAACATCAACTGCACATGCAACAGTACATCCTACCATAGGGTTGTTACCGATGCCGAGGAAGCCCATCATCTCTACGTGAGCAGGAACTGATGAAGAACCTGCAAACTGAGCATCTGAATGCATACGGCCCATTGTATCTGTCATACCATAAGATGCAGGACCTGCTGCCATATTGTCTGGATGAAGGGTACGGCCTGTACCGCCACCTGATGCCACACTGAAGTATGGCTTGCCTGCGAGTACACGCTCTTTCTTGTATGTACCTGCAACAGGATGCTGGAAACGGGTTGGGTTGGTAGAGTTACCTGTGATAGATACGTCTACACCTTCTTTCCACATGATGGCCACACCCTCGCGAACGTCGTCAGCACCATAGCAGCGAACCTTGGCACGTGGACCGTTGCTGTAAGCGATCTCGCGAACTACCTTAAGCTCACCTGTGAAATAGTCGAACTCGGTCTGAACATATGTAAAGCCGTTGATACGTGAAATGATCTGAGCAGCATCCTTGCCGAGACCGTTAAGGATACAGCGGAGAGGTTCTTTACGTACCTTGTCAGCCTTAGCTGCAATCTTGATGGCACCCTCAGCGGCAGCGAATGACTCATGGCCGGCAAGGAATGCGAAACATTTAGTCTCCTCACGGAGAAGCATTGCTGCGAGGTTGCCGTGGCCAAGACCTACCTTGCGGTCATCAGCAACAGAACCAGGGATACAGAATGCCTGGAGACCGATACCGATAGCCTCTGCAGCCTCAGCTGCACTCTTAACGCCCTTCTTGAGAGCGATGGCTGAACCTACTACGTACGCCCATTTTGCATTCTCGAAGCAGATAGGCTGGGTCTCTTCGCAAGTTTTATAAGGATCAAGACCTGCTTTCTCGCAAATCTCATTTGCCTCTTCGATAGAAGCGATACCGTTCTCGTTGAGGGCTGCGAGGATCTGTTTGATACGACGATCCTGGCTTTCGAATTTTACTTCTCTAATCATAGTCTTATCTCCTTATTCTTTACGTGGGTCAATGTATTTAACTGCACCGGCCTCCTTGGTGAAACGGCC
>JAZRXU010000082.1:0-6133 GCA_045600345.1 Candidatus Cryptobacteroides sp.
AGGCCCTATATACACGGCCCCAGGGCGATTGTCGGACTATGCAGGCACACAGGCGTGTCTCGCTCTCAAAGAAGAGGGTTACGAGGTGATACTCGTGAACAGCAACCCTGCCACTATCATGACCGATACCCATATGGCCGACAAGGTATATATGGAGCCTCTGGACCTTGAATATATCGCGAAGATTATCAGGTACGAACGCCCTGATGCCATCGTGCCGGGCCTTGGTGGACAGACAGGTCTCAATATGGCCGTCAAACTTGCCAGGAAGGGTATTCTCGAGGAGTGCGGAGTCAAGATTCTCGGCACCTCTTTCGAAAGCATCGAGAAGGCCGAGGATCGCGAGCTCTTCAAGGAACTTTGCCTTGAGCTCGGCGAGCCTGTGATTCCGTCAGATATATGCTATACCGTTGAAGAGGCTGTCGCAATTGCAGGCAAGATAGGCTATCCTGTGGTTTTGCGCCCTGCCTTCACTCTCGGAGGTACTGGCGGAGGTTTTGCAAACAACGAAGATGAGCTCCGCGAACTTATGCCTAATGCTCTTACTCAGAGCCCTGTACACCAGGTGCTTGTAGAAAAGAGTGTCAAGGGATATAAGGAGATAGAGTTCGAGGTGATGCGTGATGCCAATGATACCGCAATCACCATCTGCTCTATGGAAAATGTGGATCCTGTAGGTATACATACAGGTGATTCCATTGTGGTGGCTCCTGTCCAGACTCTTGCAGACAAGGAGTATGAGATACTCCGTGAGAGTGCACTGAAACTTATACGTGCGCTGAAGATCGAAGGCGGCTGCAATGTGCAGTTCGCCCTTGACCCTCTGAGCTTCAAATATTACATCATTGAGATCAACCCTCGCGTCAGCCGTTCTTCGGCTCTTGCTTCCAAGGCCAGTGGTTTCCCTATCGCCCGCGTCACTGCCAAGATCGCCATGGGTTATACTCTCGATGAGATCATGGTGGCAGATGCCCCTGCATGCTGCGAGCCAACCATCGACTACGTGGTCAGCAAGGTGAGCCGTTTCCCATTCGACAAGTTCGCAGAGGCGGCCAACGAGCTCGGAACACAGATGAAAGCCACAGGCGAGGTCATGAGCATAGGACGTACTCTCGAAGAGAGCCTTCTGAAAGCTATCCGCAGCCTTGAGATCGGCGCATGCCACGTGTACAAACCTAAATTCGACAAGATGTCTGTCGAGGAACTTTTCAAATACACAGCCAAGTTCCCTGATGACCATCTTCTGGCTATCACGCAGCTTATACGTCTGGGCGTGGATATACGACTGATCTATGACGTGACCAAGATCGATATGCTCTTCCTTGAGAAGCTCGTGAACATTGTCCGCATGGAGAACAAACTCAAGGACAATGTGGGCAATCCTGTTGTTCTGCTCGAGGCCAAGAAACTCGGATTCAGCGATAAATTCATAGGCATGCTGTGGGGCAGGACAGAGAAGGAGATGGTGGAATATCGCTGGGCCAATGACATACGCCCTGTATATAAGTTCATTGATACCTGCGGCGCCGAGCATGCTGCAGACGTCCCTTATTATTACTCTACATACGAGCAGGAGAATGAGACAGTGGTCAGTGACCGCAAGAAGATACTTGTGCTTGGAGCGGGCCCTATACGTATCGGCCAGGGTGTGGAGTTCGACTATTCTACAGTTCATGCCATCTGGGCAATCCGCGAGGCTGGCTATGAAGCCATAATCATCAACAACAACCCTGAGACAGTATCTACAGACTATACCATCTCGGATAAGCTCTATTTCGAACCTCTGACCGTAGAGGACGTGATGAATGTCATAGACCTTGAGAAGCCGGAGGGCGTTATCGTCACCCTTGGAGGACAGACAGCCATCAACCTTGCCGGCCCTCTTTCAGAGTTTGGCATCAAGGTGATAGGCACACAGATCGATGCTATCGACAATGCCGAGGATCGCAAGCTTTTCGAAGCCATCATGCGCAAGACCGGTATTCCTCAGCCTAAGGCCAAGGCTGTCACCAACGTCGAGGATGGCGTGGCTGCAGCTGCAGAGATAGGCTATCCTGTGCTCGTGCGCCCTTCATTCGTGCTCGGCGGACGTGCCATGATGATTGTGGGAAATGAAGAGAGCCTTCGTCACTACCTGCACAATGCGGTAGAGGTGAACGAGAAGTCTCCTGTGCTTGTCGACAAGTACATTATGGGCCGCGAGAGTGAGGTGGATGCCATCTGCGATGGCGAGAATGTATTCATTCCGGGCATCATGGAGCATGTGGAGAAGACAGGTGTCCATTCCGGAGACTCTATCAGCGTATACCCTTCGTTCTCGCTATCACAGGCTGTTAAAGACAAGATCATCGACTACACCATACGTCTCGGCAAGGAGATAGGTATTGTCGGACTTTTCAATATCCAGTTTATCGTGGACGGCAACGATGATGTGTATGTCATCGAGGTAAACCCTCGCTCGTCACGTACTGTGCCTTTCCTGAGCAAGGCTACAGGTATCCCTATGGCCAAGATCGCTACTCTTGTAATGCTCGGACACTCGCTCAGGGAGCAGGGCTATGAGAACGTATATAATCCGGAGAGCAAACGCTACTATGTCAAGAGCCCTGCATTCTCTTTTGCAAAGATCAAGGGCATAGATACATATCTCTCGCCTGAGATGAAGTCTACCGGCGAGGCAATAGGCTATGATGAGTCTCTCACTCGTGCGCTCTACAAGTCGCTCCAGGCTTCGGGCGTGAGTGTCAAGAGCTATGGTACTGTGCTTGCGACAATTGCAGACAAGGATAAGGAGGAGGCGCTTCCGCTTCTGCGCCGCTTCTACAACCTCGGTTTCAATATCGAGGCTACCAGCGGTACTGCCAGATTCCTCAAGGAAAATGGCATACGTACCCGTACCCTTCATAAATTCAGCGAGGGTAGTGATGATATCATGAAGTCTATGCGCCAGGGCCACGTGAGCTATGTTATAAACACTATCGATATCAACCAGCGCAAGACCCGTCTCGACGGTTATGATATCCGCAGGGCTGCCGTTGAGAACAATGTGACACTGTTCTCTGCTCTCGAGACTGTGCGTGTGCTGCTCGATGTACTCGAGGAGATCACTCTCGGAGTTTCTACCATTGACGCAGAATATAAATGATGAAGGTATCTGATTATATAATAGAATCGAATGTCTGCATTGCGGATGGGGTGTATCGCATGACTCTGGTCGGCGATACATCTGCCATCCTGCGTGGCGGACAGTTCGCCGATATAGCAATTGAAGGGTTCTTTCTCCGACGACCACTTGCAGTGACTCAGTGGGATGACAGATCCTTCAGCATAATATACAAGGTAGTGGGCCAGGGTACGGAAGTCATGGCCACCATGCAGCCGGGCGCCAGCATCAATGTGATGACGGGGCTCGGCAACGGTTTTGACAGCGCTGCGGCAAAGAAGAATGCTCTTGTTGTCGCAGGCGGTATAGGAGCATCACCCTGCTTCACTCTGGCCAAGGAACTCATTGCCAGGGGAGTGCATACGACTGTGGTCCTCGGATACAATCGGGCATGCGATGTCATACTTGAGGATGAATATCGCTCGTTGGGTGCTGAAGTGATTGTGGCCACCATGGATGGCAGCGCAGGTGTCAAAGGACTTGTGACAGATGCTATTGCTGCCCACCAGCCTGCATATGACTATTTCTACACATGCGGCCCCAAGGTTATGATGAAGGCTGTATGTGAGACCCTCGAGGGTCCTGGACAGGTGAGCCTCGAGGAGAGAATGGGCTGCGGATGCGGCATATGCTACGGCTGTACATGTCATACTCATAAAGGTGCCAGGCGCGTATGTGCGGATGGCCCTGTATTCAAGAAGGAGGACGTGATATGGTAGGAAATATGAAAGTTCAGCTTTGTGGCGTGACTCTCGCCAATCCTGTGGTTCCGGCCAGCGGCACGTTTGGTTTCGGCTTGGAGATGGCAGGGGAGTACGACCTTAATGTTCTCGGCGGCATATCTCTCAAGGGTAGTACGCTAGAGGCACGCTTCGGCAATGAATGTCCCCGTATCGCTGAATGTCCCGCCGGTCTGATCAACGCTGTCGGATTGCAGAATCCCGGTGTTGATGTGCTGGTACAGAGCAAGCTTCCTGAGCTTCGCAAGGTATATGGCGGATGTGTGATAGCCAATATCAGCGGTTTCAGCGTGGAAGAGTATGTGGCAAGCTGTGCGAAAGTGGCACAGTGCGCTGAGGTGGATATAATAGAGGTCAATATTTCATGCCCTAATGTTCATGGCGGCGGTATGGCCTTCGGTACATCAGCCTCTGCTGCAGCCGAGGTTACACGAGCCGTGAAGGCAGTTACAGGTTCCAAACCTGTATTTATCAAACTGAGTCCCAATGTGACCAATATAGTGGAGATCGCCAAGGCTTGTGAAGAAGCCGGTGCTGACGGTCTCACCCTTATCAACACTGTTCTGGGTATGCGTATCGACATCAATCGCCGCAAACCGGTTGTCGCCAATACATATGGCGGATTCAGCGGCAGGGCCATATTCCCTATAGCTGTACGCATGGTCCATCAGGTGGCCCATGCGGTGAGCATCCCCGTGATGGGATGTGGCGGCGTAAGCTGCGCACGTGATGTCATAGAAATGAAGATGGCGGGTGCCACTGCGGTACAGGTGGGTGCGGAGAATCTTCGCAACCCTATGGTGTGCAAAGAAATAGTAGAGGAGCTGCCTGAGCTTATGGAGCAGCTTCACATCAATGATTTAAATGAAATAATAGGTATAGTATGAGAGACGTTATCGTAGCATGTGACTTCAGCAGCGCAGACCAGGTGCTCTCTTTCCTGGACAAGTTCGCCGGCTGTGAGCGCAAACCTTTCGTGAAAATAGGCATGGAACTGTATTATGCGGCAGGTCCTGCAATAGTACGTGAGATCAAGGCCAGAGGTCACAAGATTTTCCTTGACCTTAAGCTTCATGATATCCCTAACACGGTTCGCAAGACCATGAAGGTGCTTTCTGCCCTTGACGTGGATATGACAAACGTGCATGCGGCAGGCACCATCGAGATGATGAAGGCGGCTCTGGAAGGCCTCACCCGCGAGGATGGCACGCGTCCTCTTCTCATTGCAGTGACTCAGCTCACTTCCACATCTCAGGAACGTATGGAGAGCGATCTTCTTATCAAGGAGCCTATTGCCGATGTTATCGCTCATTATGCTGCAAATGCGCAGGAGGCAGGTCTTGACGGCGTTGTATGTTCGCCGCTCGAGGCTGGAATCGTCAAAGGCAGATGCGGTGCTTCTTTCATGGCAGTGACTCCGGGAATACGTTTCGCGGATGCCGCGGCCGATGACCAGGTGCGCATCACCACTCCGGCACGTGCCCGTGAGATAGGCAGCGATTTTATTGTAGTGGGACGCCCGATTACTGCGGCAGAAGATCCTGTGGCCGCTTATCAGCGCTGCGTCGATGAGTTTGTTGGATAAAGACAGTTATAAATTTATGGAAAAGATCATAGCAAAACAACTGCTGGATATAAAGGCAGTTTTCCTTCGTCCGGAAGAGCCGTTCACATGGGCAAGCGGTATCAAAAGCCCTATCTATTGCGATAACCGTCTCGTTCTCAGTGCTCCTGCGGCACGCAGCGTGGTGGAGCAGGCTATCGCCGACACCGTGTCTGCGAAGTTCCCTCAGGCAGAGGCACTCATGGGTACAAGTACGGCAGGTATCGCTCATGCAGCCATCGCTGCATCCATACTCGGACTTCCTATGGGTTATGTACGCGGCGAAGCCAAGACTCACGGCCGCAACAACCGTATCGAGGGCCGCTGTGAACCCGGTACCAAGGTTGTGGTGATTGAGGACCTTATCTCTACCGGCGGCAGTGCCATCGACGTCGTTGAGGCTCTGCGCGAGGCTGGCGCCGAGGTGCTCGGTATAGTGAGCATCTTCACATATGGTATGAAGAAGGGCGTCGACCGCCTGGCTGCCGCAAATGTGGTCAACTATTCGCTCAGCAACCTGGATGCCCTGGTGGAGGTCGCAGCCGAGGCCGGATACATCGCTCCGGAATGGAAGGAGCGTATCCTTCAGTTCCGTAATAACCCTAGTGACGAAAGCTGGATAAAATG
>JAZRXU010000083.1:0-4070 GCA_045600345.1 Candidatus Cryptobacteroides sp.
TGTCATAATGGGCTTCAGCGTGCTCTTCAGCAATATCGCCAAATTCGGCCTTTACGGTCTTGGCATTGCCTGGATCGTTACGCCGGTCGTAATCATCTTCATGTGGTGGTTCGGTACAAGGGTCCTGAAAATCGGTAACAAACCTATGGTCATCACAATGGCGGCTGCAACCAGCGTTTGCGGTACATCAGCAGCCATAGCTACAGGTGCTGCATCAAAGTGCAAGAAAGAAGACCTTTCGATGGTCGTGAGCATATCGATCATTTTTACAATACTCATGATGGTATTCGAGCCTGTGCTTATCAAAGCGTTCGGCATGAGCCCTATCATGGGAGGTGCTCTGATCGGTGGCACCGTGGATAGCACTGGCGCCGTGGTCGTTGCCGGAACCGCTCTGGGCGGTGAGGCTCAGACTGCTGCAGTGCTTGTGAAAAGCATACAGAATATTCTCATAGGCTTTATCGCCTTTTTCGTGGCTCTTTTCTTCGCCCTTCATGTCGACAAGACTCAGGGCAAGACTGTAGGTGCAGGCGAGATATGGGTCCGTTTCCCTAAATTCATCATAGGATTCTTCGTGGCGTCTCTGGTTGCGTCATTTGTCATAATGCCGATCTTCGGCTCAGATCAGGTCGGCGCGATCAACAAGGTCCTCGACCAGTACAAGAACTGGTGTTTTGTGATGGCATTCCTCTGTATAGGACTGGAGACAAATTTCAGGACTATATGGCAGCAGATGCAGGGCGGCAAGACGCTGTGGCTGTACATTGTGGGTCAGCTCTTCAATATCGTGCTGACTTTCTTTGCAGTGTGGCTGCTCCTCAGTGGAATTGTGTTCCCTGTACCGACACTGGGATAATGATCCGGAGGTGAATGTTCCCTGTGAAGAAATTCTGGAAAATACTTACGATAGCAGTGGGAGCCCTTGTGCTCCTGCTGTGTTGTTATATAATGATTCATGGACTAGGTCTGGTGGATAGCCTTGATTTCGGAGCGGGGGCATACTACTATGCCGATATCCCTGATTTTGAGAAATATATGGGAGATGAAGCTGCACGCGGATCCATTCCGTTATGGATATACATCGTTCTTTTTCTGGGATGGGGATATCTTATGTGGCGTTTGTGGCTGTGGATAGAAAAACATTGACAAATATTTTTTATATTTGAAGGTTAAAATCAAAAGTGATGAAAGGAATTGTTCTTGCTGGCGGAAGCGGTACGCGCCTATATCCTATTACCAAGGGTATAAGCAAGCAGCTCATGCCTATTTATGACAAACCGATGATATATTATCCGATCAGCGTTCTGATGCTGGCCGGTATCCGTGAGATATTGATCATCTCTACGCCTCATGACCTTCCGGGTTTCAAGCGTCTGCTTGGCGATGGCAGCGACTATGGAGTCCGCTTTGAGTATGCCGAACAGCCTTCTCCAGATGGTCTGGCGCAGGCGTTCACGATCGGAGCCGATTTTGTGGGAGATGACAGCGCATGTCTGGTGCTGGGTGATAACATCTTCCATGGCATGGGCTTTACTTCCATGCTTAGGGAGGCAGTGCGTGCGGCAGAAGAAGACAGGAAGGCCACGGTATTCGGTTATTGGGTATCTGACCCGGAGCGTTATGGAGTTGCGGAGTTCGATAAGGATGGCAACTGCCTCAGCATAGAGGAGAAGCCTGCCAAGCCAAGGAGCAATTATGCTGTGGTCGGTCTGTATTTTTATCCTAACAAAGTGCTTGACGTGGCTGCAAACATCAAGCCTTCAGCCCGTGGAGAGTATGAAATTACAACGGTCAATCAGCGTTTCCTCGAAGATGGCGAACTGAAGGTCCAGACCCTGGGCCGCGGCTTCGCATGGCTTGATACGGGTACGCACGATTCTCTCAGCGAGGCCTCTACATATATCGAGGTTCTCGAGAAGCGTCAGGGCCTCAAGGTGGGATGCCTTGAGGGTATAGCATATCGTATGGGCTGGATAGATGAGCCTCGCATGCGCGAGCTGGCCAAGCCTATGCTTAAGAATCAATATGGACAGTATCTCCTTAAGGTCATAGATGATGTCAAGGAGAATGTCTATCCTATTTTCGACTAAGATGGAGGTTATAAAAACAAATATAGAGGGGCCTGTGATTATAGAACCACGTGTATTCAAGGATGCACGCGGCTATTTTTTCGAGAGCTTCAGTCAAAGGGACTTCGAAGAGCATGTGGGTCCTGTGAAGTTTGTACAGGATAATGAGAGTATGTCTTCATACGGTGTGATGCGTGGCCTTCACTTTCAAAGGCCTCCGTTCTCCCAGGCAAAGCTTGTGCGCTGCGTAAGAGGTGCGGTGCTTGACGTGGCGGTAGACCTTCGCAAGGGCTCGCCGACATACGGTCAGCATGTGGCTGTGGAGCTTACTGAAGACAATCATAGGCAGTTCTTCATACCTAAGGGCTTTGCCCATGGCTTTGCCGTGCTCAGCGATACCGCGATATTTCAGTATAAATGTGATGAGTTCTATCATCCGGAGGCTGATGGAGGTATCAGTATCGTGGACCAGACTCTGGGCATAGACTGGAAAATACCTGTCGAAGAGGCGCTGCTTTCGGAAAAGGATACCAGGCATCCCCTTCTTAAAGATTTTGATTCCCCATTCTCGCTATGAAGATATTGGTAACAGGTGCCAACGGACAGCTCGGCAACGAAATGCGCATAATCTCGAAGGACTCGGGCGATGAATATATCTTCACTGATGTAAATCAGGTGGAGGGCGTAGAAACGGAATACCTCGACATTACCGATATCGATGCTGTACGCCGTATGGTGGCGGACAGGGGTGTCAAGGCTATTGTGAACTGCGCCGCATGGACCAATGTTGATGCATGTGAGACGGACCCCGCCCTTGCTGCATTGGCAGAAAAGCTGAATGCGGAGGCTCCGAGGAACCTGGCTGTCGCTATGAAAGAGGCCGGTGGTGTGCTTTTCCATGTGTCCACTGATTATGTTTTCGGCAAGGAACCATACAATACGCCATGCAACCCTGACCAGCAGGGCACCCCTACAGGAGTCTATGGTGCCACGAAGAAACATGGAGAAGAAAATATACTGGCATCAGGATGCGAATACGTCATATTGCGTACTGCATGGCTGTATTCAGAGTTCGGCAGGAACTTCTGCAAGACCATGCTGAACCTTACCGCTACCAAGCCAGCCCTTAAGGTGGTATTTGACCAGTGTGGCACTCCTACATATGCCTACGACCTTGCCGCAGCTATCTATGATATAATCACAAATCGCAAATATGAAGGCCATACCGGTATCTATCACTACTCGAATGAGGGCGTGACAAGCTGGTATGATTTTACAAAGATGATAGCAAAGATTGCTGGCCATAAGGATTGTGACATACAGCCTTGCTACAGCAGTGAATATCCGTCTCCTGTGCAGCGCCCGTCATACAGCGTTCTGGACAAGAAGAGTTTCAAAGACACCTTCGGCATACGCGTCCCTTACTGGGTGGACAGCCTGGAGGTGTGCATAAACAATCTGAAAAAGTAGTCAATATATATGAAGAATATCGTTATTACCGGCGGTGCAGGCTTCATCGGAAGCCATGTCGTTCGCCTGTTCGTGAACAAGTATCCGGACTATAAGATCATCTGCCTGGATAAACTGACATATGCCGGCAATCTCGCCAATCTCAAGGATGTGGAGGATGCGCCCAACTACAAATTCGTGAAGATGGACATCTGCGATTTCGATGCGTTCTACCAGCTTATGCAGGACGAGCAGATCGACGGTATCATCCATCTTGCTGCGGAGAGCCATGTGGACCGTTCCATCAAGGATCCGTTCACGTTTGCCCGCACCAATGTCATGGGTACTCTGAGCCTTCTTCAGGCCGCAAAGCTCTATTGGGAGTCACTTCCTGAGAAATATGATGGCAAGCGTTTCTATCATATAAGCACTGATGAGGTATACGGAGCTCTCGAGCTGACTCATCCTGAGGGTATAGAGCCTCCTTTCACTACCAGGGCCTCATCTTCTGAGCATCATGAGGCATATGGCGAGGATTTCTTCTATGAGACC
>JAZRXU010000084.1:0-3305 GCA_045600345.1 Candidatus Cryptobacteroides sp.
CGTATCGTCCGTTTCCTCCGCACTCCGGAATATAACGATCTCTTCTCTGGCGATCCTGTATGGGTGACTGCCTCTGAAGGCGGTATGGGCGTTGACGGCCGTACTCTCGTCACAAAGACATGCTTCCGTATGCTCCATACTCTCGAAAATCTCGGTCCTGCTCCAGAACCGAATCTTACCGTACTCTGGTCTGAGCGCCTTCCGCAGGCATGGAAGAATTACTGTGCAAAGATATCGATCAAGACTTCAGCCATCCAGTATGAGAATGATGACCTGATGAGGGTCGATTACGGCGATGATTATGGTATCGCATGCTGCGTGTCACCTATGAAGATAGGCAAGCAGATGCAGTTCTTCGGAGCACGTGCCAATCTTGCAAAATGTCTCCTGTATGCCATCAACGGCGGCCGTGATGAGAAATCCGGCGAACAGATAGCTCCAATGTATGCTCCTATCACCGGCGATTATCTTGAGTATGAGGAGGTTATGGATAAGTTTGAGCAGATGATGCGCTGGCTTGCAAAGGTGTATGTCAACGCTCTCAAGATTATCCACTACATGCACGATAAATATGACTATGAGGCCTTCGAGATGGCTCTTCATGATGGTGACGTGGAGCGTACCCGTGCGACGGGTATCGCCGGTCTGTCTATCGTGGCCGATTCCCTCGCTGCCATCAAATTCGGCAAGGTGCGCATCGTCCGTGACGAGCGCGGCATCGCTGTAGGCTTCGAGAATGAGGGTGAGCCGTATGTGCCATTCGGCAACAATGATGCGAAGACAGACGCTCTCGCACTTATGGTGACAGAGAAATTCATGGAGTTCATGCGACAGCACGAGACATACCGTCATGCGGTGCCTACACAGTCTGTCCTCACCATCACCTCAAATGTCGTGTATGGCAAGGCAACCGGCGCCACTCCGGATGGACGCCCTGCCGGTGTGCCTTTCGCACCTGGTGCCAACCCTATGAACGGCCGTGACGTCAAGGGCGCAGTTGCCGCTCTGGCATCTGTAGCCAAACTTCCTTTCCAGCACTCTCACGACGGTATCTCATATACATTCGCCATCAGCCCTGCCACCCTTGGCAAGAGCAGCGACGTGCAGGTGGCAAACCTTGTGGGACTCATGGACGGCTACTTCACTCCTGACGGAGGCCAGCACCTGAATGTCAATGTGTTCGACAAGGAACTTCTCGTAGATGCCATGGAACATCCGGAGAAATATCCTCAGCTCACCATACGCGTATCCGGGTATGCTGTGAACTTCGTAAAACTTACACGTGAGCAGCAGCTCGATGTCATTTCACGTACCATCAACCAGTCACTCTAGTGACAGGTAACATACATTCATTGGAAAGCTTCGGCACGGTGGACGGCCCTGGAATACGATTTGTCGTATTCATGCAGGGCTGTCCAATGCGTTGCCAGTTCTGTCACAATCCCGATACATGGAATCCTGCGGCCAGGGGACAGTATCAGATGACCCCGGAGGAACTTCTGACGGAAGTCAGACGGTACAGAAGTTTCATTAAGAACGGAGGCGTGACAGTCAGCGGTGGAGAGCCGCTAATGCAGGCAGATTTCGTATGCGATTTCTTACGTCTGTGCAAGGAAGCCGGTCTTCATACGGCCCTGGATACTTCGGGCGTCATATTTTCCGCGAAAGTCAGGGAAGTGCTTGAGCATGTGGATCTTGTGCTTCTCGATATCAAGACT
Organism: Candidatus Cryptobacteroides sp.; assembly: GCA_045600345.1. GTDB lineage: Bacteria > Bacteroidota > Bacteroidia > Bacteroidales > UBA932 > Cryptobacteroides. The sequence continues at coordinate 1,719 of JAZRXU010000084.1, forward strand.
GTCGATGAGAACTTCCATAAGGAGTATACGGGCCATACAGCTGCGTCCAACAGGCAGTTCCTGGACTATCTTCAGCAGACAGGCAAGCCCGTATGGATACGTCATGTCGTTGTTCCTCAGCGTACATATGACGAGGCTCAACTCCGTATGCTCGGGCAGATGCTTCGCGGTTACAGCGTAATCGAGAAAGTGGAGCTGCTGCCTTATCATACCATGGGCCGTTACAAGTGGGATAACCTGGGCATTGATTACCCTCTGGAAGGCGTTCCCGACCTTACTGCTACAGAAATCGCCCATGCCCGCGGAATTCTCGCAGAATACGGGTTCCAGTGCCTTTAATTTTCATTTTTCATCTTAATTGCATATATTTGCTCTTTATGTGTGTATGTGTGTACATGCATGTAGTGCGATTATGCGTATGAAAAAGTCTTTTATCTTTTCGTTTGTTGTTCTGGTATTCATATGCCAGCTTGCTTGTTCCCAGGAGATTCATCTGGGCGAGATGACCCTTTATCCTGACAGCGACATTCCTGAATATTCCAAGGCCCCTAAAGGGTTCAAACCTTTCTATATCAGTCATTATGGTCGACACGGATCACGTGCTCTCACCCATAGGCATCAGGAGAATATGGACAATGTATTTGTTCAGTTTGCAAAGGCTCATGATGATGGAGCGCTCAACGATAATGGAGAGGCGGTGTTCGCAGAGTTCGCCAAAATTTATGAGTTCAACTCGGGCCACTATGATTTCCTGACTCATAAGGGCATGGCTCAGCATCAGGGCATAGCAGAGCGAATGGCTGCGAATTTCCCTGAAGTCATACGCAACGGCGCAACAGTACATGTATATTCCAGCACAGTTCAGCGCTGTATCATGAGTATGGCGAGCTTCACAAACGCCCTTACCGGCAAATGTCCCGGTCTGGTGTACTCATATGACTGTTCACCTGCGGACCAGTTCAATGCGTCGGTTGTGGATGCTCAGGATCTGCAGACTCTCGTCAAGGCTAAGGAAAATTATGCGGACATTCAGAGGGGATATGACCCGGATGAAGTTGTTGCCTCCATGTTCAGGAATGCCGCTGACGTCAATAGGTATTTTGCAAAATGCAGCAGCGTTACCAGATGTCTGGCGTCCTCTGCCATCAATGAAGCGAATCTGGATATCGACAGCCACCTTCTGCAGCTTGTTCCTGATGCCGTGCTTCTGCATTATGTCATAGATCATTGCAGATCGATGTACTATCTTGCCTATGACTCCGGCAAGTTCGGTCAGATGCGTATGAAATATGTCGCCAAGACTGTGGCGGCGATGCTCGCAAGGGCAGACCGGGCCGTTGCCGGCGAGGGCGTGGATATCGATCTTATCTTCGGTCATGATACCACACTTGCCTCAATCCTGTCTTTCATAGGCGTGGAAGGAGTGCCTGTGGGTCTTGTAGGGAAAGATGTGGATGAGCAGTTCCGAATGGACAGGATCACACCGATGGCTGCCAACCTGCAGCTGATATTCTATCGCAACAAGGCCGGCGACGTGATAGTGAAACCGCTGCATAATGAACGTGAGCTGCGCTTCACCGGCCTCAC
>JAZRXU010000085.1:0-25535 GCA_045600345.1 Candidatus Cryptobacteroides sp.
TTCGGCGGCGTGTACAAGCTCGTACAGATAGACGACATGCCTGTGCTGAAGCGCAGCGAAGACACCATAAAACTTATCAATCCGGGATTCCAGGTCACATACCGCATCAAGCTGAACGACAACGGTAAGATATTCAATGAAGCTGATGTAACATGTCTGCGCGGCGACAGCATGGAGAAAGACCTTCTGGCCGGCGAGACCGTGACCATTGTCGACGAGCATGACCGCTATAAGCACAAAACCCTTTACAAGGGCACATACACGGTAAAGCTCCTGCAGAACAAGCTTATCGAGAACGGCACCCCTATGGGTAAGGAATACAGCCTGGCAGAGAAGAAACAGTATTTCCAGGATGTGCTGAAGAATTTCGACCCTTCGGAGCGGCGCCTCATCAATCCACACTTCTACAAGGTGGATATCAGCGACGACCTGTTCAAACTGAAGATGGAAATTCTCACCCGTCTGAACAAACAGATAGAAGAATTCAACCTGTAGAAGCCCTGCGCCAAGGTGAACAAAAGGAAGCTCATACTGCCTCTTATGCTGGTCACAATCTTTGTGATCCAGTGCTTCTCGTCCCCTATGATACGTCAGAACTGGATGCAATGGCGCCAGGTGAATGACGATGAGGATGAGGATGAAGAAACAGATGAGGTGGTGGAGAAAGACCCGCGACTGAATATTCCGGACAGCATACTGGCGACATGGACTACGGACAGCCTCAACTTCTACGCAGATTCCGTTATCGCGCTATACCCTGTCGACAGCATGGTCATAGATGACGAACCGATTCTTCCGGAAGTTGCCGACTCTGTGCAGGGCAAGGTGGACACCGTATTCCGTCATCGCTTTGTAGCCGACTCTCTCGTGCAGGCAAAGATTGCATTCCAGCACTGGTTCGACTCGCTGCCTAAGAAAGAGCAGAAGAAGTGGGTGATGGAGCATGTCACCATCCCAGCCCAAAGGCACAAGATGGACAGCATCCTGCATGTAAAAGACAGCATCAAGTCATACAAGGACAGCGTAATCGAGAATACGCCGCGAGTACTTGCTACCAGCTTCATACCCGACTCCCTTCTATTCAAGAGAATCGTCATGATGACCGAGGACAAATACTTCGGAGAGTTCAAAGTAGAGCCGATAGACACATCGTACAACTATCATTTCTATGACTACCCTTTCTTCCATGATGATGTGAATGCCACATGGCTCGGCGTAGCAGGCAGCCCGGTACAATATTTCAATGCCAGCAAACGCGAAGAGGAAGAGAACGCGATATTCTTCACTCCGCATCGCGCGTGGACATATGACCCTTCGACGCAGCCTACCTACAACACCAAAACGCCGCATACGGAACTGGCATATTGGGGCAACCTCTTCGGACAGCAGAATGAGGAAGAGATCAATGTACGACTGCTCACCACCCAGAATATCACCCCCGAGCTCAATGCAACGCTCGAGCTGAACAAATGGGGTGCCGGCGGTGCGCTGACAGGACAGAAGACCGACGCATATCATATGGGCGTCACTCTCAACTACCTCGGCAAGAGATATTCCGCACACGGAGGCTGGATACATGACAAGACCACGGCAAATGAGAATGGCGGTATCCACAATCTCAGCGATATCCGGGACACCACATTGCGATCGCGTGAGCTGGAAGTAAACCTTTCGAAAGCGGAGAGCCAGACAAAGCGCAACGTGCTGTTCATAAACCACAACCTGCGCATTCCTCTCGGCAAAGATTCGCTGACCACAGCATTCATAGGACACACCACCGAATGGGGCACTTACAAACGCACATACGAAGACCAGATAAGCAACTCCTACGGCCGCGCATTCTATCATGACGTGTTCAACATCAATCCAAGCAAAAGTATAGACACGCTCGGCGTCATGAAGCTCGACAACCGTCTGTACATGAAACTGCAGCCGTGGAAAGAAGACTTCGTGATATCGAAGATAAACGTCGGCGTGGGAGACAAACTCCTGCGATATATCGACAGCTACCTGAACGAGGACGGCACAGTGAGTCTCAAAAAGAATTTTGAGAACAACGTGTATGCATACGCAGGTCTGGACGGCAGAGTGCACCAGTATTTCAATTGGGATGCCAAGGCACGGGTTACATTCGCCGGATACGAGGCTGGCGATTTCGACGTGGATGCAAATGCCGTGTTCAGCTTCTATCCATTCCGTCGCGAGCGCAAGTCTCCCGTAAGCATCGGAGCACATTTCCATACCGACCTCACTGCCGCCGATCACTATCAGCAGCGTATTCTGCTCAATCACTTTGCATGGGAGAATGATTTCAAGAAACATTCCACCACCCGCATCTCAGGAACAGTGGATATTCCGCGGTGGAAACTCGATGCTGACGTGGCATACAATATCCTCGCCAACACCATCTACTATGACGGAATGGGAACAATACGCCAGAGCGACCATCCTGTGAATGTCATCACGGCATCTCTGCACAAAGACTTCACAGTGTGGAAATTTCACTTCGACAACCGTCTGCTGCTGCAGTTCAGCTCTGACCAGATGGTAATGCCAGTACCTCTTCTCGCGCTTAATCTGCGCTATTACCTGCAGTTCACTGTCGTGAAGAACGCTCTTGACATGCAGATAGGCGCTCACGGTCTGTTCAACACCAAGTGGAACCTGCCATCCTACAACCCGGAATTGGGTGTATTCTACAACCAGACCGAATATTCTCTGGGAGCTTGTCCATACTTTGACATATTCATCAACATGCAGTGGAAAAGAGCCTGCATATTCCTGAAGATGGAGAATATAGGCAATGGCGGTCCTTTAAAGAAGGGCAAGGACTACTTCACAGCCACGGGTTATATCCATACTCAGCGCCAGTTCAAGCTGGGTATATGGTGGCCTTTCTATGTACGTCCTGCGAAGATCCACAAGCACATACACAACCACGATGACAGCCATAGCCATGGAGGGCTGGCACCTATCGATGACCACGACCATGACAGCCATGGCGGCGCAACTGCATCAACAGTAAGAAGTACCAAGAGCAGCGCCAAGGGAAGCAAGATCAGCGGTAGTCAACAGAGCGCGAAGCTTGCACTTTAGAGATGAATGTGCATGGCACCAGGAGAACAGCCATTATGGCTGCGAAACCTATGCAATCACAGAGCACTACGAAAGCGGGATCGAGGTCTATGGGAACATAGCTTAAGAAATAGCTCTGCGGGTCAAGCCTTATCACATGGAAACAGTCCTGAATCCAGCATAACATAAATGCTGATATGTTTCCATAAATCATTGCAAGCCCCACGGTGCGTGCAGAGGAGATCAGGAAGGTGCGCACAATATCGCGCACAGACATCCCGAGAGTCTTGAGTACACCTATCGTGCGGATATTCTGGAAGAGCAGTATGAGCAGCGCGCACACCATGTTGAAGCCTGCTACGATAACCATCAGCAACATGATGATGTTCACATTCATGTCGATAAGGTCCAGCCAGTCGAAAAGCGCACTGTAACGGGCACGGCGCGTATAAGCTATAAGAGTACTCTGATCCTCGTGCGCATCCTCATATAGCATGAACGAAACCTCGTTGCACACACCCTGGATATCGCCATCCTTCTTATGTGAAGGAGTGAGGGCAATCTCGAGAGAAGACGACTCGTCATCGCCATAGTCCAGGACACGTCTGAGCATTGATGCATCGCAGAGCACAACGAGCTTGTCGTCATCCGTAACGATACCGTCATAAATATCCACAACATCGAAACGGCGCAGCACAACATGATCGCCTACAAAATACGCAGTAAGCTTATCATTCTGCTCAGCATCCAATATTTCTGCAAGGCGTCTTGGTATGCGAACGCCCATGTCATTATCAAAGCGGGTGCCGTCAGATGCCTTGAAAAGCACGCCATGCACATTTTCGCCTTTTCTGAGCATACCGCCCGAATATAGTACAGGGGTTACGCTCTGCACACCATCAATCTGCGAAAACTGGTCCACATAATCAGCACTATGCATAATCCTTTCCGGCACATCACCGGTGGAAACCGGAATAACAGAGACATCACCGGCGAGAGAGGTCAGCGCATCTGATATCTCCTTACGGAATCCTCCCGATATGGCTGCCGCAACTATCATCACAACAAAGCTGACCACGATTGATGCCGTGGCCACCTTGCTCCTGATGCGTATTCCGCGAGATATGAAAAGAGGCGCGTTCAATGCTATTTTTTCTTTCTGGCTGCAGCCCTGCGCTCAATCAGAGCGATATTCTGTTTGGAGATGATATCGTCCGGATCAATTTTCTGCGCAGCTGTATAATATTTCAGGGCCTTCTTGTCGTTTTTGTGAGCCGCCACATAATAAGCTCCCATATTATCGAGGTAGATAACCTTCTTGGGGCTGTGTTTCAGCACGCGCTCACTAACCTGTCTGAATGCCTCGAGCGACTGCTCAGAGCCGGTATGATAGTAAACCAGCAAAAGTCTCTGCAGTTCATTCAGGAAGAAGTCTTCATCCACCGTCACTCCGGGAAAATCCCACTTGGATTTTTTCGTATAATTCAGATCGACGAGAGACAGCAGGCAATCGCGGCTGCCGTCGGGAAGAGTCTTGTCGTATGTCACAAGGGCCTCTGCCTTATCCAGGTACAGATCCAGACGGGTATTGTTTGTAGATATCGCCCTATCTATACATTCGATAGCCTTGGCAAAACTTCGGCTGTCAAACACCTTCTCATTATAATAATACATCTTGCGGCCCGTGCTGTCCTTGAGTTCCAGAAGCGGCTCCATACCCAGATACCGGAGCTTATAGCTTGTGACAACGCTGTCCCGCATGGATCTGTCGAGATAAAAATTAAATCTCGCCACCATATGATTTATATCCTCAGGGTCCGCAAACTCCCACCTGTCGATAAGAGTTTCCACGCCAACACCTGAGAAGCCTACACGAGCCACAAGGGAATTGTATCGTGAGAGATAGTTTTCCGTGGTCTGGGCCGATATCGAGAGGGCTGCCAAAGCACAAATTACAATTGCAAGTATCTTCTTCATCATTACTCTATATTCATCAATATGCGGCGACCGGCCGGGTGCAGGTTATTGGCGCGGTTGCCAAGATTTTTCATGAAACCCAGTTTATGACCTTCGTAGCTCACTGTGACATAGCCCAAAGGTGCATCCTTCAGCACTATGGCATCCTTATGCAGGAAGCGAAGCGCATCCTGGCGTCCAAGAGGGACATCCGGGAAGTCTTCCGGATCAAGAATCGCGCTCAGAGCAAGGTCCTCGCATGGGATGCGGTCGCGGCCTTTCATCGTAAAGGCATGGACTCCTGCGTTCAGCACATTAAGTCTCTTGCCTATGTGATTCATCTGATCTGCAACAAAGCCAGGAAGGGCGTAAACTTCGTCATTCTTCGTAAACATCTGCACGGAGAGCGATGGCGCTGATGGATAAATCCTGACTCTGTCCACCCCCGGACAGATGCAGGGGGAGAGGCCCACGCTCTGCGTGGGAGGGGCTGAGGCCGAAGGCCGAGGGTCAGGATTATCCATCAGCGCCATCGCTTCGAATTCGTCAGCTGAGCCTTTGAAGAGGGCGGCGCAATACTGGCCTTCCCCCTTGACCTGGCCTGGAACCATAAGGAAACCGTATTTCGTAGGCTGAGGCCCATCAAACGGCATATCCATACGGATAACTGTAGCACCCAGATCTTCCACTATCCACGCCACGTTATCGTCATTCTCATCATCATTGAGGGTGCAGGTGCTGTATATGAGCACTCCGCCATCCTTAAGAGACTTCCATGCATCGGCTATGATGCGACGCTGACGGGAAGCGCAGAGCTGCACATTGTCCTCGCTCCACATCTGGCGAGCATTCTCGCTCTTGCGGAACATACCCTCTCCGGAGCATGGAACATCCGCAACTATGATATCGAAGAAGGAACCCAGGCGACCGAAGTCTTTCGGGTCACTGCCGGTAACGACTATATTAGGGTCGCCCCAGCGCGCCACATTATCATGAAGGGCCAGCGCACGGGCATGGATAACCTCATTTGAAACTAAAAGATAATCATCTCCGACCTCCCGGAGAGAAGCCGAGATATCCGTAGTCTTGCCGCCCGGAGCTGCGCACAGGTCGAGAACCCTTTCGCAGGCAAAACCTGCTTCCAGAACCTTTCTGAACATCCAGCCTACGAGCATAGCTGAAGCATCCTGCACATAATACAGGCCTGCATGGAAAAGAGGGTCAAGAGTAAAGGACGGGCGTTCTGAAAGATAACGTCCATAAGGGCTCCATGGCACCGATTCTTCTATCGGAAGTATACCGGTCTCATCGGTTTCTCCCAATTTGAAAGGATTCAGGCGTATGGAAACGGGAATATTATTTTGGAAGGTATCCGCCATTCGATATCGCAAGCACAATCTGGTCCAATACTTCCTGGATCTTAGGTCCAAGCATGGCTCTCATCATAAAATTGAGATCAGCGTCCACACATATCGTAAGGCTGGTCTGGCTGATGAGCGGAGCAGGATCGAAATGGAAAACCACATTGAAATGGAAAGGGGCATCGCAATCCTGGAAAACAACCTTCGAGAACTGAACCTTCTCGGCAATGTGTACGGCAATTGTGAATCCAGCGTACGTCACTGTAACCTTATCGCCTTCGATAACAACATCCTTGCGTTTATCCTCCGGCACTGCAGAAAGCAGCAACTCGAGATTTGTGAAGGCATAGAACAGCGACATCTGAGGCTGATCCACCACCACGGTTTTACTCTTGTATTCGGCCATATTCTTTGTATATTTGTACAAAGTTAGCAATTTCCGCCGATGCACAAGATATATTTCGAAAGAAGATGCATAGTAATCTGCAGCCCTGACGACCAGCAGCTGCAGGACCCTAATGTCATCTGTTTCAAGCCTGGAGAGGACTTCAGTTTCGCATCCCTTGTGCAAATGTTCGAGAACGGAGCCTCACTGATGAAGGTATGCATTCCTACGGATGACGAGCAGGCCACATACAAACGTGTCTGCAGCGAATTTTATGAGGTAAATGCAGCCGGAGGACTCGTGCAGAACCGCCGTGGCGACTATCTTCTCATCAGCCGCTTCGGCCTTTGGGATCTGCCGAAAGGTCATCAAGAAGCAGGCGAAGACACCGCAACATGCGCCATGCGCGAAGTGGAAGAGGAAACAGGGATCCATGAGCTGGAGCTGCATGAACTGATATGCATAACAGACCACTGCTATTACAGAAACAACAAGTGGCATCTGAAGCATACCTACTGGTACAACATGCTATATACAAACCCCTTGGACCTCACTCCCCAGACAGAGGAAGACATAGCAAAGGCGGCATGGGTCGCCAAATCTTCCCTGCCGCCTTATCTCACAAACACTTTCCCGTCCATTGCGGAAGTCTTCCGCGAGGCGAAAGTGTAAGGTCTGCATTCACGAAAGCACTACACTATAAGAAGTGCATCGCCATACGGGCCGAACTTGTAATCATTCTCCAATGCCGCCTTATAGGCTGCCATGGTATTCTCATAGCCGCCGAACGCAGCTACTGCCATGAGCATTGTCGAGCCTGGAAGATGGAAGTTGGACACGATGGCGTCAGGGATGGCATAGGTGTACGGAGGGAATATGAACTTGTTGGTCCATCCGTCGTATGGAATCACTTCATTATTGGTGGTCACGTAGGTCTCGAGAGAACGCATCACAGTGACACCCACTGCAAGAATCTTTCCTCCAGCACGTTTTGTCTTATTGATCTTCCGGGCAGCTTCAGGAGTGATAATGATGCGCTCGCTGTCCATGCGATGCTTTGACAGATCCTCCACATCCACCTCACGGAAATAGCCAAGTCCCATATGATCCGTGATGTATGTGGCATCTATGTCAGCGAGTATCATGCGGCTCATGAGCTGCGACGAAAAATGCGTGCCGGCAGCCGGAGCCGCTACAGCGCCCTCATTTTTGGCAAAGATAGTCTGATAGCGCTCTGCATCAAGCTCATCGACCTTATCCTTGACCCAGAGAGGCACAGGAGTCTGACCCATTGAATAAAGAGTTTCCTTAAACTCCTCATACGGACCATCAAAAAGGAATCGCAGAGTACGACCGCGCGAAGTGGTATTGTCGATAACCTCTGCCACCAGAGACTCATCGTCTCCGAAATAGAGTTTATTGCCGATGCGGATCTTTCTGGCAGGATCCACAACGACATCCCATACGCGCTGCTCACGATTGAGCTCCCTAAGCAGGAAGACCTCGATATCCGCGCCTGTCTTCTCCTTCTTACCATAGAGACGGGCAGGAAAAACCTTTGTATCATTGAGAACGAAGTTGTCTCCCTTTCCGAAATACGATATGATATCCTTGAAAAGTTTATGCTCTATCTCACCAGTCTCGCGATGAAGAACCATGAGTTTGCATTCGTCCCTCCATCTTGAGGGCTCCTTTGCGATCTGCTCCTGTGGCAGCTCGAAGATAAATTGCGAAAGTTTCATAATTAAGACGCCTTCTCGAAGCGATATAACCGAATTATTATACGGATTTTGAAAAATTTTGTTTCATCATCCACGCACAAAAAATTAAAAATTTACAAAAAACACAAAAAATCACAATTTGTGACGAAAAAACTTGATGCTTTATCACGCGTTATTCATGTTTGTAATAAAAAACATGGAGCAGAAAGAAAAAGTGGCGGCTTACGCCTTAAGCAGAGTACTGATGTACGAACCCATCGTAGCGAGAAGGATCATAGAACAGTTCGGGAGCGCATACGCATTCATGGGACTGGGGAGCAACGGAATACGCGACGCGCTGGGTCCCTATAATAAATATAGTGCGGCCTTCGAAGGCGTGGATCTGGGTGCGTATGAGAAAGAACTCGACGATATAAATGCGCGCGGCAGCAGATATATCACTATGCTGGACGAAGGTTTCCCTCCCCTTCTGAACGAGTGCGTAGACGGCCCGGTGGGCCTGTTCGTACAGAGCGACTCAGCTGACGAAGAAATATTCTTCAATGAAAACATCGCAGTCGTGGGCACGCGCGACATATCCCCCTATGGGCGAGAATGGACAAAGCGCATAGTACAGTCACTGGGCAGCACAGCCGAGCAGCCCACCATAGTCAGTGGACTTGCCTATGGAGTGGACATCACAGCACATTGTGAAGCTCTCGAATGCGGACTGAAAACCATTGCAGTGCTGGGCACCGGCATACATAATATATACCCGTCATCGCACCAGAAACACGCCGACAGAATATGCAGTACAAAAGGATGTGCTGTGGTCAGTGAATTCCCGCCCTGCGTGGACGTGACAGGTGTCAATTTTTTAAGCAGGAACAGAGTCATTGCCGGAATGTCACGTGTCACTGTGCTTGTAGAAAGCAGAATCAAGGGCGGAGGCATGTCCACAGCGAGAGATGCAAACTCATACAACCGCGAGGTTTTCGCGCTTCCAGGACGCAATGACGACAGCCGTAGCCAAGGATGCAACCTACTGATATATAGCCATATAGCAGGAGCCCTTATAGGATGTGACGAGTTTCTAAAATCGCTGGGATACAGGCGGTCGCCATCGAAGAAGAAAAGCGGTATGACATCGGTGGCGGCGCAGTATTATGGGACTATGGATGCGGTAAATATCAAGACCTTCGACGCCCTCATGAAGCTCATACGCAAAGAGCGCGGCATACGCATAGACGAACTGGCGGACAGGATGGGTCTTGAATACAAAGAGGCCAGCACTATGTTGCACCGCATGGAGAGCGACGGCTTCATAGACATAGACCTGCTGCAGCAATGCAGCGAGAGACGCAACCCACAGCTTTTTTAAAACAGATTATGATTTGTGCGCAATATGGCCTAAATTTGCGGCATGCAATTCATAGACACTCACACTCATCTCTACGACGATGCATATGAAGGCCGGGAAGGCCAGGACGCCGCTGTACAAAGAGCAATCGATGCCGGCGTGGTGAAGATGGTCATACCCGACGTCAACAGCCGCGAAAGGCAAGGTGTCACAGCCCTGTGTGAAAGATGGCCCGGGGTATGCTTTCCGTGCCGCGGGCTTCACCCTACAGACGTGGACGGGAACTGGAAAACCGAGCTCGAAATGCTGGAGACTTCGCTGCAGGAAGCCAAAGGGACAGTGGCGCTGGGCGAAACAGGCCTGGACTACCATTACGGAGCAGAAACCAGATCAGAGCAGCAGGAAGTTTTCAGAGTTCAGATTGAAATGGCTCTCAAGCATGACCTTCCTCTCATCATACACAGCCGTGAGGCCACATTGGACACCCTCAACATTCTTGGAGAATACCGCAGCAGGGGCCTTCGAGGCGTGTTTCACGCCTACAGCGGCAGCTATGAAACATTTCGCGAGCTAGACAGATACGGAGACTGGAGCATAGGCATAGGCGGAGTACTTACATTCAAAAAGGCCGCCATCGCCGAATTCATAGACCGCATCCCGTTGGAGCGTATACTCCTCGAGACCGACTCCCCATACCTTACACCTGTGCCATATCGCGGGCAGAGAAATGAAAGTTCATACATACCGGTCATTGCCCGATTCATGGCAGAAAAAACCGGCCGCAGCCTGGAAGAAATCGCGGAAATCACCACAAAGAACGCTGAAAAGCTTTTCAACATTTGAGTAAACCGGGAAAATTATTCAGCATTTTTTATTGTATTCTTAAGAATAATGCCTAAATTGGTACGTTTATTTTTGAATAATATTTTATTACACCAATACTTTATTCATTTTTAACTATCAAAACATTATGAAAAAAATTTTCATGTTTTTGGCAGCTAGCGTTGTAGTCCTCGGCATTTCTTGCCAGATGGCATCAGCTCAGGATGAGGCAGCTGCACCAGCTACTGAAGAGGTTTCAGAAGCAGCAGAAGAAGTCGTTGATCCATTCAACGCACCAGCTAGTGAGGAGCCGCTCCACCAGCAGCTCAAAACTAAATTCATCGAGGGTGGCGCAGGCTTCATGAGCCTCGTTATCATCTGTTTGATCCTCGGTCTTGCCGTAGCAATCGAGCGTATCATTTATCTTGCACTCTGCAAGACCAACACCAAGAAGCTTCTCGAGGCTGTTGAGGCAGCTCTCCAGAACGGTGGCATCGAGGCAGCCAAAGATGTTTGCCGCGACACCAAAGGCCCAGTTGCTTCTATCTTCTATCAGGGTCTCCTCCGCGCAGATCAGGGCATGGACGTTGTTGAGAAAACCATCGTTTCTTACGGTTCAGTTCAGATGAGCAACATGGAGAAAGGTCTTTCTTGGCTCGGTCTTTTCATCGCTATCGCACCTTCTCTCGGCTTCCTCGGTACAGTTATCGGTATGATCGCTGCATTCGACGCTATCCAGGCTGCTGGTGATATCTCTCCAAACGTTGTTGCAGGTGGTATGAAAGTGGCTTTGATCACTACCGTAGGTGGTCTGATCGTTGCCCTTATCCTCCAGTTGTTCTACAACTATATCCTTTCTCAGATCGATTCTCTCTCTATCGAGATGGAAGATGCGTCTATCGCACTCGTTGACACACTCGTTAAAAACAATAAATAATTTACGATGAACAAGATCATTAAATGGGTAATGTGGGCACTGATCGCTGTTGGTGTTGCTGTAACTGTCTATGCTTTCGCAGCTGACTTTTCAGAGGCATCAATCAACGTGCTGCTCTACTGGGCCTATGCAATGGTTGGCGCAGCTGTCGCATCAATCCTCGTAGCTATCGGTGCAAATGCCAAGGTTAACCCTAAGGCTCTCATCGTTTATGCATGCGTTCTCGTTGGTGCAGCTGTTATCATCGGCGTTGCATACGTGCTCGCGCCAGGCACTCCAGCCATTAACTATAATGGTGCCCCTGTGACTGACATGACACTTAAACTTACTGACACTGTCCTTAACCTCACTTACTTCACTCTTTGCGCATCTATTCTCGCAATCCTCGGAAGTATCGTTTGGGGCGCAGTAAAAGGCAAATAATTATTTATCATGGCTAAAAGTAAAACTCCAGAAATCAATTCTAGCTCCACTGCTGATATTGCGTTCCTCTTGCTGGCCTACTTCCTCATGACCACTACGATGAACCAGGACAACGGTCTGCAGCGTCGTCTGCCGCCTATGCCTGATCCAAACCAGAAGGTCGAGGACCAGAAGATCAACCGTCGTAATATCATCATCGTGAAGATAAATTCGGCCGACCGCCTCTTGGCTGGTGGCCAGATAATGGACGTTAGCCTGCTCAAAGACAAGATCAAAGAATTCCTCACAAACCCTACCGACGACCCTACACTTCCAGAGAAGGAAGTCAAGGAGATCGAAGGTTTCGGTCCATGCCCGGTATCAAAGGGTGTGATCTCACTGCAGAACGACCGTGGTACTTCATACCAGGCATACATCGCAGTGCAGAACGAGCTTGTGAAAGCTGTCAACGAACTTCGTAACGATTTCGCAAAACAGAACTTCGGCAAGCCATACCTTAAGCTGGATGAGGATAAACAGAAGATCGTCCGCGAGGCTGTACCTCAGCAGATCTCAGAGGCAGAGCCTAAGGACACAGGTAAACGTACCAGAAGATAGGAGGTTGTAATTATGGCTAAATTCGGAAATAACAAAGACAGACAGGTGTCTTCATTCAGCACCTCGTCCCTCTCTGATATCGTGTTCATGCTGTTGTTCTTCTTCATGGTGACAACATCTATGCGCGAGACCGAGAACAAAGTTATGATTAAGCTTCCTGAGGCTACTGAGGTGGTTAAACTTGAGAGAAAAGACCTTGCAGCATACGTAAATATCGGTACTCCTGTACGCAACATGCAGGCACAGTACGGTACTGATGCACGTATCCAGCTCAACGACTCTTTCAAGAACACCGATGACATTCGTGACTTTGTTGCTGCCGAGCGTGACGCCATGGGCGAGGTTGACCGTCAGTTCATGACTGTGGTTATCCGTTGCGACCAGGACGTACACATGGGTATCGTAAGTGATGTTAAACAGGAGCTCCGCCGCTGCTCAGCCCTGAAGATCATGTACACCGCCCGCAAAGAGCAGTAATATCGGCTGACATAACTCTTGATAAAAAGCCAGACACGCGTTGTCTGGCTTTTTATTTTTTGCTATATTTGCGTGTTTTATATGAAATATAAAAAACAACAATATATGTCTTCAGTACAACGCACTAAAATCAAAGATCTGCTCAAGCTCCCAGCAGGCACCGAGGTGCTCGCAAAAGGTTGGGTGAGAACAAAACGTGGAAACAAGGAAATCGCCTTCATCGCTCTGAACGATGGCAGCACTATCAATAACGTACAGATTGTAGTCGACAAAGCTAAGGTCAGCGAGGATCTCCTCATGAAGATTACAACCGGCGCATGCATTGCCGTCAAGGGACAGCTCGTAGAGAGCGTGGGCAGCGGTCAGGCTGTGGAAATCCAGGCCAGCGACATAGAACTCTACGGAGAATGTGACCCTATGCGCTACCCTATCCAGAAAAAGGGCTGCACAATGGAGTTCCTTCGCACCGTCGGCCACTTCCGCCCAAGGACCAATACCTTCGGCGCCGTGCTCCGTATCCGCAACCAGATGGCGTTTGCCATTCATGAATATTTCCATAGCAAAGGTTTCGTATACTGGAACTCACCACTTATCACCGCAGCAGACTGCGAGGGTGCAGGCGAAATGTTCCAGGTGACCACACTCGACCTGAACAACATTCCCAAGAACAAGAAGGGAGAAGTGGACTTCAAGCAGGATTTCTTCGGCAAGTCCACATCACTGACAGTATCAGGTCAGCTCGAGGCCGAGATCGGCGCAATGGCTCTGGGCGAGGTTTATACCTTCGGTCCTACATTCCGTGCTGAGAATTCCAATACTCCACGCCACCTTGCCGAGTTCTGGATGGTGGAGCCTGAGATGGCTTTCTATGACATCAAAGACAATATGGACATCGCCGAGGACTTCATCAAGCACCTTATCAGATATGCTCTTACAAACTGCTATGATGATGTAAAATTCCTCAACGACATGTATGATCACGAGCTCATCGAGCGTCTCGAGGGTGTACTCAGAGAGGATTTCGTACGCCTGCCTTACACAGAGGGCATCAAGCTTCTCGAGCAGGCCGTAGCCGAAGGCCACAAATTCGAGTTCCCTGTAGGCTGGGGTACAGACCTCCAGAGCGAGCACGAGCGTTATCTTGTGGAGCACTATTTCAAGAAGCCTGTCATCCTTACCGACTACCCTAAGGACATCAAGGCATTCTACATGAAGCAGAATGAGGATGGCAAGACTGTACGTGCGATGGACGTGCTCTTCCCTAAGATCGGCGAGATCATCGGCGGATCAGAGCGTGAGGCTGACATCCACAAGCTCGAAGCACGTATCGACGAACTCGGCATGAGCCGCGAGACTCTCGAGTGGTATCTCGACCTGCGCCGCTTCGGAAGTGCCCCTCACAGCGGTTTCGGTCTCGGTTTCGAGCGTCTCCTGCTGTTTGTGACCGGCATGAGCAACATCCGTGACGTCATCGCATTCCCTCGTACTCCAAAGAACGCAGAATATTAACAGAGCAGCAGAAAATCAATAGACTATGCTTATCATCGGTATCGCCGGAGGTTCAGGTTCCGGAAAGACAACTGTCGTAAAGAAGATCGTAGAATCGCTCAACAAGAAGGTCGCTGTGATATCACAGGACTCTTACTATAAAGACAGCAGCCATATTCCCGTAGAGGAGAGGGTGAATATCAACTTCGACCATCCCGACGCCATCGACTGGGACCTGCTCTGCAGCCATCTCACAGATCTGAAAGCAGGGAAAACCGTACAGCAGCCTATCTACTCATATATCACCTGCACCCGCAGCAAGGAAGACACTGTGACGATAGAGCCTGCCGAGGTGATAATTGTGGAGGGCATCCTGATATTCGCCATCGCCAAGCTTCGCAAGCTCATGGACATCAAGATCTTCGTGGATGCCGAAGGGGATGAACGCCTTATGCGCATCATCTACCGTGACATACTGGAGCGTGGCAGAAACATGGACACTGCCTTCAACCATTATCTCGATACCGTTAAGCCCATGCATCTGCAGTTTATCGAACCAAGCAAAAGATACGCAGATATCATTGTGCCTGAAGGTGGCCACAACCGCGTCGCCATCGAGATCATTGCCAACACCATAGAGAAAGCCATCAAGGACGCATAATGAAGAAAGAAGACAGAGCAGGACTTGAGATCACCATCATATTTCATCTGGTGGTGCTCATCATCTTGCTTGTCTGGGGCATCGGCCACGAACTTGTTGCCGAGAACTCCTTCGTATTGGACTTTTCCAAGCAGGAGGAGAAGGAGCATGAAGAAAAGCAGCAGGAGCTCAAAGAGGATATCAGCAAACGCCTGGATGAGATGATAGCTGCGGCAAATAGGGACAACCCCATACGCAACGTGGCTGTCAGCAGGAATCTCAGCGACGACCGTCATTCGGCGAAAGAGGCAGATGATCTCATGAGAGATGCTGCAAGACTTGCTGCAGAGCTGAAGTCAGGCTACAAGTCAGATATAGAAGAAGATGCACGTGAGGAGACTGTGGACATAAGGCCCAAGGATCAGCAGCAGAACGAAGGAGCGAAATACAGCGGCCCGTCAGTTCTCAGCTGGACTCTCGAAGGGCGCAAGGCAAGTCATCTACCTATCCCGGCCTACCGCTGCTATGGTGCAGGTGAGGTCACCGTCATCATTACCGTTGACCAGCAGGGCAACGTAGTGAATGCAAAAGTCAATGATGCCGTGTCATCTGAGGATAACTGCCTCAGAAGCTTTGCTGTCCGCGCTGCACGCATGAGCAAGTTCAACCGCGACATGAGCGCCCCTACCCGTCAGGTCGGCGAAATCGTATATTCATTCATAGCGCAGTAATGAACCGTATCCTTAAGAATATGGTGTACCACATGCCGTGGGCCTTCAGCGACAGGAAGTTTCTGGAGTTGTCGTTCCTGCTGCATCTTGGCTATGAACCAGACCTGGATGACCCCAAGACATATAACGAGAAGATTCAATGGCTCAAGCTTAACGACAGGAAGGACGAGTATGTGCGCATGGTGGACAAGGCCTCGGCCAAGGACTTCGCTGCGAAGATAATAGGAGCAGATCACATAATCCCGACAATAGGCATCTACGACAGCGTCGATGACATTCCGTGGGAAGAGCTCCCGGCAAGATTCGTACTCAAATGCACTCACGACAGCGGAGGAATTGTCATATGTACAGACAAGGAAGCGCTTGATATTGAGAACGCCAAGAGCATACTTGCAAAGGGGCTGAAGCAGAATTTTTTCTACCGTCAGAGAGAATGGGTATACAAAAATGTTAAGCCGCGCATCATATGCGAGCCATATATGGGCGAACTTACAGACTACAAGTGGTTCTGCAATTACGGCGAGCCCAGATTCATGTTCATTGCAACTGACCGCAACAGGGAGGGAGAAGAAACCAAGTTCGACTTTTATGATACGGATTTCCGCCATCTTCCCTTTACCAACGGGCACCCGAACGCAGCAACAGAGCCGCAGAAGCCGGCCACTTGGCAGCAGATGCAGGACATGGCACGCAGACTCAGTGCCGGCATTCCGCACGTACGCGTAGATCTGTACGAGATTGAAGGAGAAGTATACTTCGGCGAGATGACATTCTACCACTGGAGCGGGCTCAAAAGGTTTGAACCGGCGGAGTGGGACCTCAAGCTGGGAGAAATGATTGAACTTTAGAAGCGATGGCAGAGATTTCATCAAATAGCAGACGCGTGGCAAAGAATACTTTGCTGCTGTATGTGCGCATGCTGCTGATGATGATCATCGGACTTTTCACGTCACGCGTGGTGCTGCAGACTCTGGGGGTGGAGGATTTCGGCACTTACACCGTAGTGTATGAGCTGGTAATGCTGTTCTCAATAGTCTCGGGCAGCATAAGCAACGCCATAAGCAGGTTCATGGCTTTTGAGATAGGGAAAGGAGATATGACGCGTCAGCAAAAAGTATTCTCCAGCGCACTGCTCATACAGACAGGACTTGCTGTTATCCTGACAATACTTGCCATGACAGCAGGAATATGGTATCTTAAGAACTGCATGGTCATCCCTTCAGGACGTGAAGACGCCGCCGTATGGGTCCTGGTATGTTCAGTGGCACTGCTTATCGTGCAGCTATACAGCATTCCGTTCAATGCAACGATCATAGCCAACGAGGATATGAAGGCATTTGCCTATATCAGCATACTGGAAGGCTTGCTGAAGCTTGGAGTCGCGCTGATGCTGATTCTATCCCCTATCGACAAACTCGTGGCATACTCGCTGATGATGCTTGCCGTCGGGCTTGTCGTACGCTCCACATACGCGATATATTGCAGGCGTCACTGTCCTCAGACCAGAGGCGGGATATGCTATGACAGGGACATCGTACGCCAGATGCTGAGTTTCAGCGGCTGGAGTTTCCTGGGCAACGGGGTGAACGTACTGAGCACCAAAGGCGTCAGTCTGCTGGCCAATTCGTTCTTCGGCGTGGGAGTGAATGCCGCACGCGGAGTGGCTCTGCAGGTGGAAAACATAGTGAAACAGTTCATCACCAACTTCCTTACGGCTCTCAACCCACAGATCACCAAAAGCTGGGCATCAGACAACAGGGAATACTGTTACGAGCTTGTGGGAAAAGGCTGCAAGTTCAGCGTGCTGATAATGATGTTTTTCGTGATCCCGTTCCTCTACGAAGCTGATATCATACTTCATGCATGGCTGGGGAACGTACCGGAGTATGCAGCCGGATTCACCAGACTCAGCCTCATTATTCTGCTTCTGGACATTGGAGCCAACTCACTGTTGCAGCTCGTACTGGCTACCGGACGCATCTCACGCTATTATATCGTAACCTCGCTGCTTACATCTCTGGGATTTGCAGCCAGCTGGGCGGCATTCGCCATGGGATATGGCCCGACCAGCAGCTACATAATACTGGTTGCCGTATTTATCGTTACCACAGCAGCAAAACTGATATACGCACGCAAGACTGCAGGTCTGCCCGTCAGGCGCTTCATCAAAGAACATATCATGGGCGTGAAATATGCTGCTCTTATAAGCGCGATCACCTGTCTGCCGATATGGTACCTTATGGAAGAGGGATGGATACGTCTGCTGCTGGTGCTGGCTGTATCGACAACAACGCTCGCATGTGCTGCATACGCTCTCGCTCTCACTCCGGGAGAACGTGACTTCATTAAAGATTCTGTTCACAAGATATGGAAAAGAAAGTCCTTGTAATCATCGTCACATATAACGGAGAGAAGTGGATACAGAAATGTATCGCATCCGTTCTCGGCTCGACATACAGAGCTGATACACTGATTATCGACAACGCATCCACAGACCAGACTCTCAGACTCATTCCCGATGACAGAAGCATAAAGGTGCTCACCAGCAACGAGAACCTGGGCTTCGGAGCAGCCAACAATATAGGTTTCGAGTATGCGCTCGAGCATGGTTATGACTATGTATATCTTTTGAATCAGGACGCATATCTTGGGGAGAACACCCTTGGAAAGCTCATAGAAGTTCACGCATGGAAGCCGGAGTTCGGAATACTGAGCCCGGTGCAGACAGACGCAAACGGCATTGCAGACGCGCAGTTTGCCAAAAAGACAGGAATAAGATCCGTCACCAGAATAGATATTCCCGTGGAAGTGGGATTCGTGATGGCCGCCCATTGGCTGATGCCTGTCAGCACGATAAGGAAAGTAGGT
The DNA here is from genome assembly GCA_045600345.1 of Candidatus Cryptobacteroides sp. GTDB lineage: Bacteria > Bacteroidota > Bacteroidia > Bacteroidales > UBA932 > Cryptobacteroides. Next base: position 18,821 of record JAZRXU010000085.1, read on the forward strand.
GCATTCTCCCCTACCTTCCATCACTACGGCGAGGATGACAACTACATAGACCGACTGCACTATCACGGGCTTAAGGCCGGCGTCATAACATCAGTGGCAGGCATACACGACAGAGGCAGCAGAGTAGCTACAAAAGAGCAGATATGCCGTCGCAAGGTGCTTATACCTACTATTAAGATGAGCAACCCCCGCAATGCCACAAGATGGTGTTTCTTCGTAAGCACCGTGTGGCTGGCGCTATGCAGTGTCCGGAATCTCAGTATGATTCCACTGAAATCAATCCCAGAACTCAGAGGCAAAAAGAAAGAGATCCGGGCCAACATGAGACTCAGCAAGCAGGAGGGAGCCTTTCTGACGAAAGCAGATATCTAAAGAAGAGTTTTCAGCCAGGTTCTGAAACGGAGATACTTCTGAAGCAGGACTGGAACAGCAGAGTATTCCTTCATGAAATACAGATAGCTGTTGCGCCAATGCTTATATACAGCCTTAGACGGCTGTTTCTTTGTTGTCTGGGCACCGAGATGCGTGATCTGCACCTTGGGAAGAAGCACACAGCTTCGCCCTTCACGCGCCAGCTTGGCACTGATTATATGCTCCTCGAAGTATAGAAAAGTATTCGGATCCAGCCATCCTATCTTATGGAAAAGATCCTTGGGAAGCATCATGCAGCTGCCTGGAGGCACCTCCGTAGGGAAAGCATCGGGTACATCATGATGAGGGCAAGGCTCAAATCCGTCTGTAGGAATAAATTCCCTACGCTCTATTCCGACGAGACGTAGCAGCGCAGCGCAGCGCCCTCCCAGCCTGCCCAGCGAGGTAGCCTGGAGGAAAAGATCCATCACGGATTTCTGGCGTCTCAGGCATGCCTGATCGATACGTCCGTCCGGCGCCAGGACCAGAGGGAACACCACGCCGCATTCCTCATGTGTATCCAGATACTCAGCCATAGGGGTTATGACGTCCATGGTGAAACGCGTATCATCATTCAGAACCAGGATCTTGTCTACAGAAGAATCGGCCTGGAAATGCTCGCAGCCCAAGTCGTTACCACGGGCATAGCCGCCATTCACATCACTGCGAAGGATTTCCACCGGTCCGCAACCCGCCATTCGCCCTTTCAGGCTTTTGAGAAGCTTGTCATACTCTTCTGCACGTGAGGCATTGTCCACGACACAGACCTTATACCCGACGGCTACCGCACATGCAGCTAAACTGTCCAGGCAGGCAACAGTCTGAGCAGAATTATTGTAGTTCAGTATGATTATTCCGACCATATCCGACGGGACAGTGAGATGTAGCACTTCAGAATAAGGGTTTCCGGCTTGTTAAGGCCATACTTCATCTTTCGCTGCCACCATGTAAGAGGCATGGCAGGATGAAGATGATACCGCACACCAGAAAAATTGCGAGCTGACACTCCCTTTGGGAAAATGTATTCATAGCTGAGAGACGGAGTGTCGTACATAGCGAAGCTGTGCACCATCTGATCTCGGCGCGGAAACTTCAGAAAACACTCCCACCACCAGCGGTCGAACTCCACGACAGCCTCATCACAATGCTTGCGGAATATGATATTGTTCTCCATGAGGCCGACATGCTCAGGCATATGATGACGGCGAAGGAAAGTGACTATGCAGAGCAGATTCCACAGACTCTCACGCCTGTCGCGCAGTACATACTCCATTTCGTCGAACACGCAATCGCGATATGGATGGCATACACCTGCATACTTCACATCACGCGAGGCCAGGTCCCGGCAGATATCGTAAAGAGACGAGTCCGTTATTTCAATATTGCCATCCATCCACAGGGAATAGTCATATCCTTCGGGAAGAGTCGTATGCGGATTCATCTTCTCCGCACGGCTGAGCAGTATATTGTCATCCCATTCATACGGAATCTCCTCGATACGCCATACCCCGTCATATTCTGATTTCTTAGTTCCTTTGGACACGAAACAGAGAAAGTCAAAATCATCAGGCGGACAGAATGGCTGCTTCAGCCCATCGTACCCGCCTGTAATTGCCGTATATATAAGGATCCTGCCCATTATTCTTCGGCTGAGACCGGAATATCCTTCAGCACGGGACCATACGCCATCGCCGCATTGACGATATCGTCAATAGGAAGGATATAGCGGTAATACGCCTCCTCTCCCAATTTGCTGTAACGCGCGCACAAGCCCTTGATCTGAGGCATAAGATAATGCTTGCTCTGCTCCCACTCTCCCTTGCCGGGCTTGACACCCTGGGAAGCCGCGAAAGACAGGAATCCGCCTTCTATATCGCATGACTCAAGATACTTTGCCAGAGCACCAAACTGCTCGAAAGAGGCAAGTCTGCTGCGATGCATATCGAGGAACCTGGTAGCATATCTGACCACAAGAGCCTTCTTGTTGCACTCGATATGGAACCTGCTGGCACGCGTGGTATCCATTGCAACGAACACATCCGGAATGATACCGCCGCCACCATAGACAGTGCGACCCTTGAGTGTATGAAATATCTTTGTGCTGTCCACCTTGATGCTGTCAGCGCTCACAAACTCGCCATCCGCATATCGCTTATACCAGTCGTATGCATAATCATCAGCATAAGGCTTCTGTATGCAACGTCCGGAAGGCGTATAAAAACGTGCCACCGTAAGGCGGATACCGCTGCCATCGCTGAAGAATACAGGCTCCTGTACAAGTCCCTTGCCGAAACTGCGACGGCCCACAACAACTCCCCTGTCGTTATCCTGAATAGCTCCTGCGAATATTTCTGACGCCGATGCGCTGCCGTCGTTGATAAGAACGCTGAGGCCAAGATTCTGGAATGGGCCCTTGCCGTTGGCATTGACGTCCTCACGTTTGCGATGGCGGCCCTGCATATATACTATGCTGGCATCTTTTGACAGATAGTCGTTAGCAAGATTGCATGCCTGGTCGAAGTAGCCGCCTGTATTGTCACGCACATCGAATATGAGATGCGTCATTCCCTGCTGCATCAGCCTGGCTGTAGCTGCAGTGCACTCCAGATAAGTAGTACGGGTGAATTTCGAAAGACGCAGATATCCTGTGGTATCGTTGATCATGAATGCCGCGTCCACGCAGTTCTCCGGGATGCGGTCCCTGGTAATCTCGAAAGGGATCTGCTCTTTGCCACGGCCCACTGTAATGGTGACCTTGGTACCCTTGGGGCCCTTCATCAGACGCACCATGCTGTCCTGTGGCATTTTTACACCTGCCATCACGCGCTCATCCGCCTTGAGCAGACGGTCTCCGCTCATGATGCCGGCTTTCTCCGACGGGCCACCAGGAATCACGCTTATGACCACGGCAGTATCATTAGGGACATTGAACTGTATACCTATGCCCTCGAAGCCTCCGGCCAGATCGTCCTCAGCCTCTTTGAGAGGCTCCGGCTTCATGTACACCGAATGAGGGTCGAGCTTCTGGAGCGCGGCCGTCACGGCAGCATCCGTCACTTCCTTGCGGTCCACCACGTCTACATAATTGGCATCCACCTGCTCGAGAATAAGATTCAGCTTCTGCCATCTCTGTTCAGTGACCCGCATGGAGGCCTTGCGCTGCACAAGACTCACCATGGACATCGCCAGCATACCCATCATAAAGGACAGGGCAATGATTATGAAATAATAATACCTATTCTTCATCGCACACCCTTTCTACCTCAATGCCTGCACGCTTGAGCAGATTGATACCATCCTCCAGACGGTACTCATCCGTATACACGACACGCTTGATACCAGCCTGGATGATGAGTTTGGCACATTCGATACAAGGGGCCGCGGTTACGTAGAGAGTGGCGCCATCACTGTTGTTGCTCGACTTGGCCACCTTCGTGATGGCATTAGCCTCCGCATGAAGGACGTATGGCTTGGTCCTGTCATCCTCTTCGCAAACATTCTCAAAGCCGGATGGCGTACCATTGAAGCCGTCTGAGATAATCATCTTGTCCTTGACGAGCAGGGCGCCCACCTGACGGCGTTTGCAATATGAATTGGCAGCCCATACACGGGCCATCTCCAGATAACTGCGGTCGAACTTGTTCATTAGCGTTTGTATAGATAACGTTTGATACTCTTCTTAGGGGTACGCTCGAAATCATCTTCCATAAGCTCAACCTTCTTGATCTGGGCATAGTTCGGAAGTTCCTTATTGGCCTTGCGCACCTCATCCTCTATATATTTCTGTGTGTCTGCCGATTTGATGCCGAGACGCTTGAGCGCTGCATAGTCAGGATATACAAGGGCAGTAAGAGCAGAATTCTCCTCCACCACCAGTGTATCCACAACATTTGAGATGTTATTCAGCACGGTCTCTATCTCCTCCGGATAGATATTCTGGCCGCTAGGACCGAGAATCATACACTTGTTACGTCCTTTGATAAAGAGGAAACCATCTGCATCGATAACACCCATATCGCCAGTGCGGAACCATCCGTCTTCTGTGAATGTCTCCGCAGTGGCCTCTTCGTTCTTGAAGTAGCCCTGGAATACGTTTGCACCTCTCACCTGAATCTCGCCAGGGATGCCAGCAGGATCCTTGGATTCGATGCGAATCTCCATATTAGGGGCAGCCTTGCCGGAAGAACCCACGCGAGCCTCTTTCCAGTCTGCGTATGTGATGATTGGGGCACATTCCGTCATGCCGTAGCCCACGGTGAATTTGAATTTCATGTCATGGAACACGGCCTCAACCTCTTTGTTGAATGCTGCGCCACCCATGATCACCTCATAGAACTGACCTCCGAACGCAGCAGTCAGAGAGGTACGCATCTTGCTGTAGAGGAACTTGCGGAAAAATGGAACAAACTTGCATGCGAATGCGATGAAAGGCTTGCTGAGGATAGGCTGGAGCTTGCTCTTGTACACCTTTTCAATGATAAGAGGCACAGCTATGATAAGATCCGGCTTGACCTCCGCCATTGCATCCATAATGATCTTAGGACTTGGAACACGGGTAAGGAAGTGGATATGCACGCCCTTTGTCATCTCGAAGAGGACCTCGAACATCAAGCCATACATATGTGCACAAGGCAGCATGGAGATCATATTGTGACCCGGATGCAGCCAGTCCATCACATGACGTCCGAAGTCGATATTGCTCCATATCGCGAGATACGGGATCATGACGCCTTTGCTGAAGCCGGACGTTCCTGATGTATAGTTGATAACCGCGAGCTGCTCTGCTGTATCTTCATAGTAATTGAGATCAGCCGGGCTGAACGAAGGGAACTTCTTGCGGAAGATAGCCTTCATATGTTTCTCTGTCTCGGAGATCTCCTCTTTGTGAGAGAACCTCAGAGTAAGCGTATCGAGGTCAAAGGCAGCGTCAAGGCCTGGCATTTCCTTCTCATCGAGGTTTGCCCACACAGGACCGTCAGCAAAGAGGATACGGCTTTCGCTGTGATTCACAAGGTTGTGCACCGAGGCAGCCTTGAACTCATGAAGGATTGGCACTGGAACAGCACCATACGTGAGAGTACCCAGGAAGGCAACCACCCAGTTGGCCTGGTTGCGGCTGCATATGCTCACTTTATCACCGACCTTAAGGCCAGCGGCTTCATACAAGATGTGCAGTTTCTCAATATTTGCGGCAAGCTCGCTGTATGTATAGCCGTCGCCTTTGTAATTGGAGATAGCCGGATGATTCCAGTTATCCTTGAAACTCTTTTCAAAAATCTTGTTTACAGATTCAAATTTGTATTCCATGGTTTATAGGGTTTAGTATCGGTTTAATTCGGAAGTTTGTCGATAATCTTCTGTGTCTTCTTGTCGAAGTATACGACACCGGCGGATGTATCTATCTTCCAGTATGCCACCTTGCCGGCAGTCACGCTGACAGGACCATCCTTCGCTGCGCCTGGCAGGTCTAGCGGGAATCCTTTCACCTGACGGCCGAGACGGTCTATAAGATGAAGCTTGGAGTCTGCAGCGATAAGATACTGTATCTTCATGTTGCTGTAGATATCTATCTCGGCAGGGGCACCCGCTATCTTTGCAGGGAAGTCGATCTTCCAGAGCTGCTTGTCATTGTGGTCTATGAGAACGAGAGAATTGTCTTCGAGCTGCTTGAGGGTATTGATCTTGCCGGTACCCGAGTTCTTGACCTTGAACTCGGCAGGCTCGGCAGCTGTTGTCTGTGCCTGGCTTTTCGATTCTGAGGCCACTTTGGCATCTGCCGCAGTTTTCTCGGCCTGAGAGACTGCTTCGTCCTTGGCTACTGATTCTGTGACCGGTTTCTCAATTTCCTCGCCCTTCACATCCTCTGCAAGTACGACATTCTCTACAGCGGCTCTGCGCTCAGCTTTGGGAGTTGAATATAGATACGATACTGCTGCCGTAATGATGCCCAGCATCACCACGATAAGCACAGATAGCAGAATAATGGTCTTGTTTTTCATTTTATGAAACCTATTCTGCAAATATAAACATTTTACCGCAAAAGCTTGATAGTATTGACTGAGATATTTCCTTTGGCGATATTTGGGTTAACCAACCGTCTATCTTCCGTGTATGCAATATGGACTGTGCCCTTATTCACACAAAGGGCATAATATTGAAAACTATATGGCGACACCACATCGCTGTAGCGACTGAACTGACAGTCCTCAGTCACAATTGCCACCCTCATACGGCTGCGGCGCATGGTACCGTTCTTTGTCTCGGAGCACTTTGCCAGCGGAGTGGTATTGAAGAACGCATACAG
>JAZRXU010000086.1:0-15062 GCA_045600345.1 Candidatus Cryptobacteroides sp.
GTGTATGTGCGTTACACCGGTTATCCAGGTGGCCAGCGCTTCATCACTCCAAAAGAGTTGCTCAAGAAGAAACCAACTCAGCTCCTCAGGATGACAGTTAAGGGTATGCTTCCTAGGAATCGACTTGGTAACAAGCTCATCAACAACCTGTTCCTTTATGCAGGCCCTGAGCACCCACACCAGGCACAGAACCCTAAAGAGATTAAGTTGAACGAAATGTAAAAATGCAGAGCATGAACAAAATTAACGCCCTTGGAAGACGTAAATCAGCAGTTGCTCGCGTCTACATTGCAGCAGGTAAAGGTAACGTTGTCATCAACGGCCGTGAGCTTGAGAACTACTTCAAAGAGGAGACTCTTCAGTACGTAGTTAATCAGCCATTCGAAATTACCGGCACTGTAGGCCAGTTTGACGTTAAGGCCAACCTTGATGGTGGTGGAATTAAAGGTCAGGCTGAGGCATTGAGACTCGGTATCTCCCGCGCACTTTGCGAAGTGAACGCAGAGTATCGTCCCGCTCTCAAAGCAGCTGGTATGCTGACTCGTGACTCTAGAGAGGTTGAGCGTAAGAAACCAGGTCAGCCTGGCGCACGTCGTCGCTTCCAGTTCTCTAAACGTTAGTCGCAGGATTTACGGATTTTTTCGCTGTTACGGGTTGAAATCATGGGGACTTTCCCCGGACGTGAGTTCAGAGAAACTACTCCACTATTGCCCATAACGCACCAATCTCAGGGACCGGCCAGGCCGCTACCCGTTTGAGATGACAATTATTAACAACAAACAACAAAAGCTAAAAATGGCTAGAACTAATTTCCAAGAATTGCTTGATGCAGGTGTTCACTTCGGACACATGGCTCGCAAGTGGAATCCTAAAATGGCTCCATATATCTTCGACCAGAAGAACGGAATCCACATCATCGACCTGCATAAAAGTATAGTAAAGATCGACGAGGCTGCCGCTGTCTGCAAGCAGTTTGCTGCAAGCGGCAAGAAGATCCTCTTCGTCGCTACAAAGAAACAGGCTAAGGATGTTGTTGCAGAGAAAGCTGCAGCAGTCAACATGCCATACGTAACCGAGCGTTGGGCTGGTGGTATGCTTACCAACTTCATGACCATTCGCAAGGCCGTTAAAAAGATGAACACCATCGACAAGATGATTGAAGATGGTACATTTGACACACTCGCTAAACGCGAGCGCCTTCAGGTAACCCGCCTTCGTGCAAAACTCGAGAAGAACCTCGGTTCTATCAAAGATCTCAACCGTCTTCCATCAGCACTTTTCGTGGTAGACGTACAGAAAGAGATCAACGCTGTCAAAGAGGCAAATCGTCTGGGTATTCCAGTAATCGCAATGGTTGATACTTGCTGCGATCCTACTCCAGTTGATTACGTTATCCCAGCAAATGACGATGCTACTAAGAGCGTTGCTGTGATCATGGACGCTGTTTGCGCCGCTATCACAGAAGGTCTCGAGGAGCGCAAGCTTAACAAAGACAAAGAGGCTGAGGCCGCTGAGTCTGCAGAGGCTGCTCCTGCAGCCGGCAAGAAGCTTCGCGCACGCAAGGGTGCAGCCAAAGAGGCTGCCGAGGTAGAACCAGCTGCTGAAGAGGCAGCACCAAAGGCTGAATAATATTATGGAAATCAAAGCAATTGACGTAAAGAAGCTGCGTGACATGACTTCCGCAGGTATGATGGACTGCAAAAAGGCACTCGTTGAGGCTAACGGTGACTTCGAGCGTGCAAAGGAGATCATCCGCGAGAAAGGCAAACTTGTAGCAGAGAAACGTGCAGACCGCACCACCACAGAGGGTAAGGTTATCGCCCTTGTCGATGCCAGCGGTAAGAAAGGTATTGTAGTCGCTCTCGGTTGCGAGACAGACTTCGTATCTAAGAATGCTGATTTCCAGGCTCTCGCTGATGCTATCGCCAAAGTAGCTATCGAGAACTTCCCAGCAGATGCTGCGGGCCTCATGGCTTGCACCCTGCCTTCCGGTCTTACTGTCGAGGCTGCTATCACCGAGCAGACCGGAAAGACTGGCGAGAAGCACTCTCTTGCTGCTTACATGCCGGCAGAGGCTGAGTTTGTGACAGTTTACAACCACACCATCAACGGTAAACTTTCTGCTCTTGTAGGTTTTAACAAGAATGTTCCTGCTGAGCTTGGTAAAGGCGTTGCAATGCAGGTTGCTTCTATGAAGCCAGTATCAATCAGCGCAGCTGACTGCCCAGCAGAAGTTGTAGAGCAGGAGCGTAGCGTCGCTGTTGAGAAAACTAAGGAAGAAATGGTTCAGAAGGCAGTTGACGCTGCTCTGAAGAAAGCCGGCATCAACCCGGCACACGTTGACAGCGAAGATCATATCGAGAGCAACCAGAGCAAAGGCTGGATTACTCCAGAGCAGGCTGCTCAGGCTCGTGAGATCAAAGCTACTGTTGCTGCCGAGAAGGCTGCAAGCCTCCCTGAGCAGATGATTCAGCAGATCGCTAACGGTCGTGTGCAGAAGTTCTTCAAAGAGAATACTCTTGAGGAGCAGGAGTACCAGATGGGTGACGGCAAGGTATCAGTTAAAGATGCCATGAAGGCAGTTGATGCAGAGGCTAAAGTCACTGTATTCAAACGCTTCAGCCTCGCTGACTAGTACACCGTTAAATAGACTTAAGGGACTTCATCGCAGGATGAGGTCTCTTTTTTTTGTGTCAGCTTGTGCAATATGTCAAAAAATTGTTAATTTCGGGCAAATCATAATCATAGTGAGATGGGTAAACTTATTATAGAGATTCCCCCAATAGGAGAAAAGGATAGCTATTATCTTCAGGAGCGTACAAAGCCCTGCTTCAATTATCCCCTTCATAAGCACGATGCATTGGAGTTGAACTTCGTTGAACATTGCAAAGGTGCACGCCGTATAGTGGGTGATAGTATAGAAGATCTGGGAGAATATGACCTGGCATTGGTGGGGTGCAATCTTGAGCATGTGTGGGAGCAGTATAAGTGTGAGTCTCAGTCCATTCATGAGATAACCATACAGTTGCCGGCAAATTTCTTTGCGGCATCCTATCTGAATCGAAGGGTGATGCAGCCTGTCAAGGATATGCTGGAAAGTGCTCAGGTGGGGGTGGCTTTCGGAATGAAGGCAATAATGACCGTCTATGAAAAGCTGATATCGCTTACGCGGATAGAGGATCCTTCCTTTTCGGAGGTTCAGAAGATGTCGGCGATATTGTATGAGCTGGCTTCATCCGGAGACTATCATACCCTGGCATCCTCGCATTATTCTCACGCGGAGGTACCGGTCACCAGCCGCCGCGTACAGAAGATCAAGGATTATATTGATGCCCATTATAAGGAGGAGATAAGAATAGAGCATCTGTCAGAAATGGTGGGTATGACACCAAATGCACTGAGCAGATTCTTCAAGCAGCGTACCAACCGTTCCATTTACAGCTACATAAATGAGGTAAGAATAAGCAGGGCTGCGCAGCTTTTGATTGAAAGTACTATGGCCGTGAATGAGGTCAGCTACCAGTGCGGATTCAATACGATATCAAACTTCAACCGAACATTCAAACTTGTAAAAGGTATGTCTCCAAAGGAGTTTCGCGAGAATTACCGCAAAAATATCTATTTGATATAAATTTTCAATATGCCGTAGAAGGGCCTGGAATGGGGGTGAGCCAGTTTTTTGGCTTATTTGGATAGAATTGAGTCAATCTTGTAATTAAATACTTGATATTTTAGTAAGCTCTTAATTGTGAGTTAAGTGTGCTTTTATAAATATTAAGTAGATATGAACTCTGAAAAATATGGATACTTTGATGATGCGAACCGCGAATTTGTCATCACTGTTCCTGCAACTCCTTTCCCATGGATCAATTACTTGGGCAATGAGGAATTTTTCTCTCTTATAAGCAATACTGCCGGTGGCTATTCTTTTTATAAGGATGCAAAGTTCCGTCGTATCATGCGTTACCGTTATAACGGTGTGCCAATGGATAACGGTGGGCGGTATTTCTATATAAATGATGGCCAGACAGTGTGGAATCCGGGCTGGAAGCCATGCAAGACAGATCTTGACAACTATGAGTGTCGTCATGGTATGGGCTATACCCATATCAGGGGAGAGAAGAATGGTGTTGAGGCATCTGTCCTCTTCTTTGTGCCCATCTCAACAAACGCAGAGGTGCAAAAACTCACTCTTACCAACCGCAGCGGAGAGAAAAAGTCGCTTAAACTGTTCTCTTTCGTGGAGTGGTGCCTGTGGAATGCTGCTACTGATATGGAGAACTTCCAGCGCAACTGGTCAACCGGCGAGGTGGAGATTGAGAATGGGACGACAATATATCACAAGACGGAGTACAAGGAGCGCCGTAATCATTATGCTTTCTATTCGCTCACAAACGCCACGGCTGACGGTTATGATACAGACAGGGAATCATTCATCGGTCTGTATAATGGATTCGAGAATCCCCAGTGCGTCATGTCGGGCAGGCCTTCGAATTCCGTAGCTCATGGATGGAGCCCCATTGCTTCACATTACGTTGAGGTGGAGCTTGCTCCCGGAGAGAGCCGGGACTTCGTATTTTTATTGGGCTATGCGGAGAACGAGCAAGACAAGAAATATGCAGAAAAAGGTGAGAATCTAGTCACTTCTCTGGGAATCCTCGACAAAACCATTGTCAATAAGGAAAAAGCTCATGCTCTGATCGCCCGGTTCGCTTCGGTCGAGGCTGTAGATGCTGCCTTTGCAGAACTCTGTGACATGTGGGACAAGTTGCTGGGAAACTTTAGCCTTAGCGCTGTGAGCTTCGACAATGCTGATGATAATGCGAAACTGGAACGTATGGTAAATATATGGAACCAGTACCAGTGCATGATCACGTTCTGCTTCTCGCGCAGTGCGTCTTTCTTTGAGAGCGGCGTGGGCCGTGGAATGGGTTTCCGAGATTCTAATCAGGATCTTGTGGGATTCGTGCATCAGGTGCCTGAACGTGCGCGCCAGCGTATCATCGATATCGCTTCGACCCAGTTCCCCGATGGTGGATGCTATCACCAGTATCAGCCTCTTACAAAACGCGGGAATAACGATATTGGAGGCGGTTTCAATGATGATCCATGCTGGCTGATTTTCGGTACGGTTGCATATATCAAGGAGACAGGCGACCTGTCAATTCTTGATGAGATGGTGCCGTGGGACAATCAGGAGGGTACGGAGGTTACGCTTATGGAGCATCTTCGCATTTCTTTCAACCATGTTGTGGAGAACCTTGGTCCTCATATGCTCCCTCTTATCGGACGTGCGGACTGGAATGACTGTCTCAATCTCAACTGCTTCTCATGGGACCCTAACGAGAGCTTCCAGACGACAGAGAACAATTCTGAGGGTTCTAAGGCCGAATCGTTGATGATAGCCGGCCTTTTCGTCGTGACGGGTAAGCAATATGTGGAATTATGCAGGGCCACAGGTGCCGGGCAGGAAGCTGCGCGGGCGCAGAAGTGCGTGGACTCCATGGTTGAGGCCGTGATGAAACATGGATGGGATGGCGAGTGGTATCTTCGTGCATACGATTTCTATGGCAATAAGATAGGCTCCAGCGAGTGCGAGGAAGGAAAGATATTCATCGAGAGCCAGGGCTTCTGCACTATGGCAGGGATAGGTCTGGAGGAGGGCTATGTGGCAAAGTCTCTGGATTCATGCAAGAGATATCTCGACTGCGAGCATGGAATGGTGCTCAACAATCCTGCATTCACCACTTACCATGTGGAGATGGGCGAGATCTCATCATATCCTGCAGGCTACAAGGAGAATGCGGGTATTTTCTGTCATAATAATCCTTGGGTTATAATAGGTGAGACGGTTGCCGGCCGCGGTAATGATGCCTGGGAGCATTACACCAAGATATGTCCTGCATGGACAAAAGATCAGAAGCTGCACAAGGTAGAGCCTTATGTATATTGTCAGATGGTGGCAGGTAAGGATGCGGCAAGACCTGGCGAAGGCAAGAATTCCTGGCTTACCGGTACGGCTGCGTGGAACTGGATTACAATCACGCAACACATACTTGGTATTCGTCCTGCGTATGATGGTCTCATAGTAGACCCATGTATCCCTTCAAGTCTCAGGGAGTATACGGTGAAACGCCGTTTCCGTGATGCGGAATATACGATCACCATCAAGAATCCTCATGGAAAGAACAAGGCTGCGAGCCCGTTCAAGATACTGTATTGTCCTGGCGATATGCAGGAGATTACGCTAACCCTTTAACTTTGAAAAATCTGATGAAGTTCCGTGTAAATATATCCACCGTTGCCATGTGTGTCATCGCCATGGTCCTAATGCTCTCTTGCGGCAAGCCGGTTACTTCCGATAAGGAAAATATGACACCTGCCGAATTTGCATCATGGATGGGAGCAGGCTGGAACCTGGGTAACAGCCTGGATGCTCATAACGGTGTAAGGTCAGATGAACTGTGTTGGGGCAATGGAGCGTCTACCCAGAGAACCTTCGATGCCGTGAAATCCATGGGCTTCGGATGTGTCCGTATTCCGGTAACCTGGATTGGTCATATCGGTGCAGCTCCTGACTATAAGGTGGATCAGCAGTGGATGGATCGTGTGGCTCAGGTAGCCATGTATGCAAAGAATGCTGGGCTGAAGGCTATCATCAACGTACATCACGACGGTGCGGACAGCAAGTATTGGTTCAGTCTCAAGAACGCGGCATCTTCCCCAGAGCAACGAGAGGCCATAAACAGACAGTATCAGGCTCTCTGGAGTCAGATTGCCACCCGCTTCAAAGACGAGGGCCAGTGGCTCATTTTCGAAACTATGAACGAGGTTCATGACGGCAACTGGGGCTCGGGATCCAATAATTATGACGGAGGTCTGCAATATGAGATTATCAATGAATGGAACCAGCTGGCAGTGGATGCCATACGTGATGCGGGTGGCGAGAACCTCAATCGCTATATTGCAGTGGCAGGTTATGCTGCAAAGATATCACTGACGGCCACTTTCCTGGTTCTCCCAAAAGACAAGGTTCAAAATCGCCTGGCCGTTGCTGTGCATTCATATGATCCGTGGGAATATGCAGGACTTGCAAAATATTCTGAATGGGGTCATACCGGAAACGCAGCCAAGATGGCCGCAAAAAGCCGGGAAGGAGATTATACGAGCATGCTCAACACTCTTGTAAGCAAGTTCATTTCCAATGGAATACCGGTGTATATGGGGGAATGCGGCTGTGTCCACCGTGCTACAGAAAGAGACGAAGCATTCCGTAAGTATTATCTGGAATATACAGTCAAATCCATGAAAGACCGCGGGATAGTGCCAATTGTATGGGATAACGGAAGCAAAGGCACAGGTGAGGAGTCTTTCGGTCTTGTAAACCATGCTGACGGGTCATACATCAATAATGCATCAGAGATTGTCGGCGTAATTACAGGAACATGGAACAACAACAACCCTTCATACACACTTGAAAGTGTATTTCAGAAAGCACCACGTTAGAAATCAGAAAAACATTACATAACATATCAATCATGAGAATTATCAAATCTTCACTTGTTACTATTTTCCTGTGCTTTGCTGTTGTGTCGCTTTCAGCCCAGCAGCAGACATCGGAGGCTGTGGCTTTTGCCCAGACTCTCGGCGTTGGATGGAATTTGGGTAACAACCTTGATGCCCATGTCGATGGGGTCAGCGTTGAGACCGGTTGGGGAAATCAGCCGGCTACCCAGAAGACTTTTGATGCAGTTAAGAAGGCTGGATTCAGCAGCGTGCGCATTCCTGTTACCTGGATGGGTCACATCGACAATGCCAATCGTATCGACAAAGAATGGATGGATCGCGTTGCCACAGTTGTGGGCTATGCCAAGAAAGCTGGCCTGAAGTGTATCGTGAACATTCATCACGATGGCTTCGGTGCTCAACCGGAGGCTTCCCAGAAAGGCTGTTTCTGGCTTGATATTCAGGCTGCGGCAAAAGATGAGGCAAAGAATACAGCCATCAAACAGAAACTTGCGATGGTGTGGGCGCAGATCGCTGCCCGTTTCGCAAACGAGGGAGACTGGCTTATCTTCGAAACAATGAACGAAATCCAGGATGGCTATTGGGGCAATGGCGACAATCTCAAGGATAACGGCCGTATGTATTCCATCCTCAATGAGTGGAACCAGCTGTGCGTGGATGTGATACGTTCTACAGGAGGCAATAACGAGACCAGGTACATCGGAATACCGTCCTTTGTCTGCCAGCCATGGATGGCAGTTCGATATCTTCGTCTTCCGAAAGACAGCGTGAAAGGCCGTCTGATGGTGGCAGTACATATGTATGACCCATGGGATTATGCCGGATCGGGCAAATATAACGAATGGGGGCATACAGGAAAGAATGTCGTTCCTGACGATGCCGGCGAAAAGGAGTATGTGGAGACACTGGACGCCCTTTACAAAAGGTTTGTGAGTCATGGCGTTCCTGTATATCTGGGCGAATACGGTTGTGTGCGCCGCTCCACCTCACACGCGGAAGAATTCCGCAGGTACTATCTTGAATATACATGCAAGGCTCTTGGCGACCGCATGATTCCGCTCTTCTTCTGGGACAACGGTTACAATAAAGTGGGTGATGATGCATTCGGTCTTATAAATCATGCCACTGGCAAGTATATCGGTGCGGACAGCAAGCCTGCGATAGACATCATGGTGAAAGCATGGCATGACAAGAGCCCTGAATACACGCTCGAGAGTATCTATGAGCGTGCTCCTCAAGCCAAATAAATTATTCCTAATATATATTAATAATGAAAAAAGCTAATCGAACATTGTGTCTCGGCGCTTTGGTGCTGGCAATTCTGGCAGGAATGCCAATCAGCGCTGCTGCCGTAAATGCTCCGGCTTCCACGCCACAGCAGGACACTCAGGTGACAGGTACTGTCACTGATGCTCTCGGAGGCGTCATAGGCGCATCCGTTATGATTAAGGGTACAACCACAGGTGTTGTTACGGACATCGACGGTAACTTCTCAATCGATGCAAAGGCAGGCGATATTCTGGTGATATCATTCATCGGATATGCAACCCAAGAGGTTGAGGTTACTGGTACTCATATCAATGTGACCATGTCAGATGACACCAACTTTCTTGAGGAAGTTGTAGTCACAGCCATGGGTGTGAAACGTGATCGCAAGGCTCTGGGCTATGGCCTCGAAGAGGTAAAGGGCGAAGAGCTCACCAAAGCCAAGGAGACTAACGTGATGAACTCACTCCAGGGTAAGGTTGCCGGTCTGGTGGTACAGAACACCGCCGGTGGTGCTTCCGGTTCTACTCGCGTGCAGCTCCGTGGTGCAACAGAGATGTCTGGTAACAATCAGCCTCTCTACGTTGTGGATGGAGTGCCATTGGATAACACCAACTTCGGCAGTGCAGGTACAGAGGGAGGTTATGACCTTGGTGACGGTATCTCAGCCATCAACCCCGATGATATCGAGACCATGACAGTGCTCAAAGGCCCTGCAGCATCCGCTCTTTATGGTTCACGCGCCTCTCACGGTGTGATTCTCATCACTACCAAGAAAGCTGCAGAAGAGAAGTTCTCGGTAGAGTACAACGGCTCTTTCACCGTAGACTCACAGCTTGCAAAATGGGATAATATCCAGCAGATATATGGCCAGGGTACCAAAGGCGAGTATACAAGAGATGCTACAGCCCTTACCAACAGCAGCTGGGGTCCTAAGGCAGATGCTAACGAGATGCTCTATTTCGATGGTGTAATCCGTCCGATGATGATCTATCCGGATAATGCATCTTCATTCTTCCGCACGGGTTTCACTGCTCAGAACTCTCTGATTCTCTCGACCAATACAGGCAAGACAGGTGTGCGTTTCTCATTCACAGACATGCGCAACAATGACATCCTTCCTAACTCAGGAATGAGCCGTGATAACCTGAATCTGCGTGTGAACACTTCGATGGGCAAAGTGGACTTCGATTTCAATGTCGCTTATACCCGTGAGGATGTGAAGAACCGTCCTGCTCTCGGTGACAGCCAGAGCAACGTCGGCAAGAACCTCATGACACTTGCCAATTCATTCAATCAGGAGTGGCTGAAACATTATCAGACATCTACAGGCGAATATGCCAACTGGAACGGTAATGACCAGTACAACAAGAACCCTTACTGGGATCTGTACAAGAACAGCAACAAATCTGCGAAGGATATCTTCCGTATGACAGGCAAGGTTGTTTATAATGTCACAGACCATTTCAAACTCCAGGGTACTGTCGGCGCTGACCTGAACAACATGGCGTTCGAGGACTACATCGCCCGTACAACTCCAGGCAAGGCTGCAGGCCAGCTCCAGAACTCTATCTTCAACAACAGCACTATCAATGCTGAGTTCCTCGCTCTGTATAACAATGATTGGGGAGATTTCGACTTCCATGCAACAGCTGGTGGCAACATCTTCTCTGTGAACAACAAGACTACCATTACAACAGGTATCGGCGAGCAGATGCCGGACATCATAGCCATCATGAACTACGAGGAGACCAACACTCAGGAGAGTTCGTACTGCAAGCAGATCAACTCACTGTTCGCAAGTGCAAGTGTGGGTTACAAACGTACATATTATCTGGAGGCAACTGTCCGCGGTGACCAGAGCTCTACTCTTCCTAAGGGCAAGAATATTTATGTCTACCCTTCAGTATCCGCTTCGATGGTGTTCTCCAACTTCCTCGAGAGGAAGAACATCCTTTCTTTCGGTAAGGTACGCGCCTCTTATGCAATGGTAGGTAGTGATACCGATCCTTACATGCTGTCTCTCAATTATGCAAACAGCAAGTACTCATACCCAGGCAAGACCATTGGTATGATCAATGGTAATGTACAGCCAAACATGAATCTTCGTCCGACAATGACAACATCGGTTGAGACCGGTCTCGAACTTAAATTCTTCAACAACCGTCTGGGAGTAGATTTCACATACTATTGGCAGAATTCCAAGGATCAGATCATGAGGATGGCATCTTCATCAGCCAGCGGTTATCAGTACCGTCTGATCAATGCCGGTCAGATCCGCAACGAGGGTGTCGAGCTCGCCATCAACGGCCGTGCGGTACAGTACAAGGATTTCGCATGGGATCTTGGTCTGAACTTCTCAAAGAACAACAACGTCGTTTATGACCTGGTTGAGGGTATGAACTACTTTGAGATAGAGAAAGCAACATGGTGTAACGTCAGCGTCGGTGCCGAGGTGGGCAAGAATTTCGGTTCTATCGTCGGTCCGGACTTCAAACGTACAGAAGCTGGCCAGATCATCGTCGATCCTCAGACCGGTCTGCCTCTCCTTGACGAGACTCTCCGCACCTTGGGTAACGCTTCATGGGACTGGACAGGTGGTTTCTATACTACATTCACCTACAAAGGTTTCCGTTTGAGCGCGGGATTCGATGTGAAGGTCGGTGCTGACCTATATTCTATGTCAATGCGTTCAGCATTCCAGAGCGGTAAGGCAATGGAAACTCTCGAAGGACGTGAGGCATGGTATACATCAGAGGAGAAACGTAACGCTGCGAACATGAGTATTGCCGACTGGAGGGCAGCAGGCTTCGCTACAGGTTTCATCGTTCCCGGTGTCATCCTCAATGAAGACGGTACAACACGCCCTAACGATATAGCCGTCGATCCAGAGAAATACTGGGAGAGCGCATCACGCAATGCTCCAGGTATGTTCGTATACGACAACTCTTACATCAAGTGCCGTGAGATTACATTCGGCTATACATTCCCTACAAAGATGCTTGGCAAGGCTGTTAAAGGTCTGAGCCTTTCATTCGTGGCACGAAACCCATTCATCGTATGGAAGAACATTCCTAACATCGACCCTGACTCTGCATACAATACGTCAGGAATGGGTCTTGAGTACGGTTCGCTTCCATCACGCAGAAGCTTCGGTTTCAATGTCAATCTTAAATTCTAACAGGGAGGGACTAATATGAAAAATATATTTGCAAAACTCGCTTGTCTGATGTTTGCTGCCGCAGCGCTTTCTTCCTGTACGGACAGTTATCTGCAGAATATAAACACAGATAAGACAAAACCAACTACAATCGATCCTAATGCACAGCTGACCACAGGTCTGCTGCAGACTTACGGCGATTTTTCCATCATGGATACCTATCGCTGCTATATAAGTGGTTTCACCCAGTACTTCTCCGGTGGATGGAATGTGTCCAACTACGCAGGTGCTGTGCATGCCGACAATGATATGATGTCACGCCTCTGGGAAGAGATGTACAGCGTAGGTATCAAGAACGTTGTCGATGCAATCTACCGTTGCGAAGACAAACCATGTCTGAATGCGGTTCTCCGTATCCAGAGGGTGTATATGATGTCAATCCTCACCGATGTTTATGGTGATATCCCTTGCACTCAGGCGGGCCTTGGCAAGATTGAGGGTATCTCAAATCCTAAATATGACACCCAGGAGGAAATCTACGACTGGTTCTTCACCGAGCTTGACGAGTGTATCGGAAATATTCTCAACGCTACATCCAGTGAGCTCATCACAGGCGATGTCACAAGTCTGAACGGTTCTCCTGCAGCATGGGCAAAATATGCAAACAGCCTTCGCATGAGGTATGCAATGCGTATCTCTGATGTGAAACCACAGAAAGCGCAGGATGAGTTTGCTAAGGCTCTTGCAAGCCCTGCAGGTTATATTTCACAGCCTTCAGATGATGCGTATGTGATCTTCATCGACGGTCCTTTCACCCTCTACGACGGTGCTCGTGACCTTGATTTCCGTGTGAATGCATGGTCTGAGATGTGTTATGGACAGGATCCAACTTCTCCAACTTTCGTCAGCCACACTCTCTTCCACAGGATGCAGAAAACAGACGATCCGCGTCTGTATCGTATCTGCCGTCACTATCTCAACACCAAACGTGCCGAGAATAAGGCTGACCAGGAGTGGAACATAGATGTGACCGATGAGGTTGTCGCATACCAGCAGAGTGCAAAAGGTCAGTCTGCACAGCAGAAACAGGCTCCAGGCTGGGCATGCTATGTGGGTGCGGCATGGTACTCAGACTGGGTTAATGCTCCTGATAAGGAAGATGTGCCTACATTGAAACGTCTCTGCGAGCAGTATCCTGAGGCTGGCTTCGATGGTAACAACTATCCTGCACGTATGATTCGTCCTTTCCTGTCTCTTGATTTCGAGAAGGGTGATAACCCTGGTATCCTTATGACTTCAGCCGAGGTTCACTTCCTGCTTGCTGAGGCTGCATCAAAAGGTTGGGCTGTGAGTGGTTCGGTTGAGGATCACTACAGTGCTGGCGTAACAGATGCCATGCATCTTCTCAATGCCCACTATCTTTCTGGCAAACAGGTTATCTCAGAAGATGAAATTAAGGTTTACATTTCTGCAAATCCAGTGGGTACCACGGCAGAGGAGCAGAAAGAGGCTATCAATACCCAGGCATGGATTCTCCATCTTACAAACCCTTCAGAGGGCTGGGCAAATATGCGCCGCAGCGATTATCCAGTGATGGACGACCGCACTGCTTATGATATCAAGGACTTTGTACCTGACGACTCGGACAAGATGGATACGCCTCTCCGCCTCAAGTATCCTGCTCTCGAGAAGATGTACAACTCTGCAGAGTATGATGCCGCTGTCAGCCGTATCAAGGGCGGTACAGACGATTGGCACCAGCCTGTATGGTGGGACAAGTATCCTACACATGTCGATCACTCAATCTACGCGAACTAATATGAGAAAGATATATATGATAATCCTTGCCGTTGCAACAGCGGCAATGGCAATGAGCGGCTGCAGGAAAGCTGAGCCTTATTTTACAGCCGGAGAGGATGACTATCCGAGAATCCTCAACTCAACCTATGACCAGACAGGTAATCCAAACACTTATCCGTCTATTTATCGTGATGAGAAGTTTACTTTTGAGCTGCTCTATACACCAGTGCAATTCTCAGAAGTTACCTGGTATATCGACGACGAGCTGGCATACACTGGTCCGAACATCGAGATTTCCCTGCTTGCAGGTATTCATGATGTTGATGTCTATGTAACCACAACAAAGGGTAAACAGACATGTCGAAGGGCTACTCTGGAGGTTATGGCGCTTCCGGAAGATCCAGCTCTCGCCACTGATGCAAAGAGCCGCTGGCTGCAGATGGAGACAAACGCTACCGTAGCTGGAACAAATCTTGACGGCGTTGAGAAGGCCTACCTGCGTGTGCAGGATTCAGGCATTGCCAAGGCAGCTGCCAATATGATGGAACTCCAGAACTTCGTGAATACAGGAGATGCAATTTCTTTCGATGTGCCTCTTCTTTCCAACGAAGGAAACTACAACCTGATTCTGGAGAAGCAGGATGGCGCTCTCTTCGGTACAGGTAAATTCACAGTCAGCCCTGACAAGTATGTCGAGCCTGGCAAGGTGGAGAAGATAATCTGGGAAGGTGCCGTGGATGTGAATTGGGGCGACAGCAATGTCCGTCTTACCGCTGAGCAGCTTGCAGAAGTTCCTGCCGGCACAGAGATCACCTTCCACTATGAGATGATTGAGGCCGACTATCATGCCCTCCGTATAACCAACAACGATTGGTCTTATGACTTTGTTCCTCAGGTCGATGATATCAATATTGGTTATCCTACAGAGTATACATATGTTTACACTGCTGATGATAAAGCAAAAGCAGAAGCAGAGGACGATGCGATGGTAGTGACAGGTTTCGGATACAAACTGACCAAAGCCACTTACATGGCTGAGGGCGGCAAGATTGTGGAAATAAAGGTATGGGAAGGTTCAACTGACATCAATTGGGGTGACAGCAATGTCCGTCTTACCGCCGAGCAGCTCTCGCAGATTCCTGCCGGCACAGAGATTACTTTCCATTATGAAATGATTGAGGCTGAATACCATGCTCTCCGTATAACCAACAACGATTGGTCTTATGACTTTGTTCCTCAGGTCGATGATATCAATATTGGTTATCCTACAGAGTATACATATGTTTACACTGCTGATGATAAAGCAAAA
>JAZRXU010000087.1:0-7191 GCA_045600345.1 Candidatus Cryptobacteroides sp.
CTGGCATAGTATGTATAGCATAAGCTTCACCAACAGGTTTAAGAAAGATCTTAAGCTCTGCCAAAAGCGGGGCCTGGATTTGTCACATATTCAGGAGGCCATCAGTATCCTTGCAGAAACAGGATCTCTCCCCGCTCAATATCGGCCACATAAACTCAGTGGAAAGTTCACAGGTCAGTGGGAATGTCACATTGAACCGGACTGGCTGATGGTATGGGAACAGAATGACAAAGAGCTTAGTTTGCTGTTCCTCTATACAGGTTCCCATTCCGACCTATTCAAATAGCATTTCTTCCAATACTTTGCAATGATTTTTCTCAAAGGAAGTCGCTTGCGGATAGTTTAATCTCTTCCCAGGTGGCAAATGAGACCATGAGAATCAGCAGAAATTGCAAGTCTAAAAGAAACTGCTGGCCGATTCATCCTCAGAGGCTGAAGACCTCTGGGTTTTCTCAGCCCAATAATAATATAAATTTAGGAAAAAATACGGTTTATTTTTAGTAACTTCGCGTGAATTTAAAGATATAGCCATGGCAACCGTCAAAATCATCAACAAATCCAATCACAGGTTACCAGAATACGCCACTGCTCTTAGTGCCGGTATGGACCTTAAGGCAAACATCGATCAGCCACGCAAACTTTCTCCAGGAGAACGTGCCATTATCCCTACAGGCCTCTTTATCGAGCTTCCTGAAGGCTACGAAGCACAGGTACGTCCACGTTCCGGCCTTGCAGCCAAATACGGCATCACAGTTCTGAACGCACCGGGGACAATAGACGCTGACTATCGCGGCGAGGTAGGTGTCATTCTTGTGAACCTGTCGCAGAATGATTTTGTCATCAATCCGGGAGAGCGCATTGCCCAGATGGTCGTTGCACGATACGAGCGCGTGGAATGGGAAGAGGTAAAAGAGCTCGGAAGCACAGACCGCGGCGAGGGCGGCTTCGGCAGCACTGGCAAATAATAAAAAAGATAAATACAATAACCATATACAGCTATGAAACAGGACAACCAGATCTTCGATCTCATCGGAAAAGAGTATGAGCGTCAGGCTAAGGGCCTCGAGCTTATCGCCTCTGAAAACTACGTGAGCGACCAGGTGCTTAAGGCCATGGGCTCCATCTGTACCAACAAATATGCAGAAGGCTATCCAGGCCACCGTTACTATGGCGGATGCTATGTTGTGGACCAGATCGAGCAGCTCGCCATCGACCGTCTCAAAGAAATCTTCGGCGCATGCTGGGCCAACGTGCAGCCACATTCCGGTGCACAGGCAAACATGGCAGTCACAATGGCAATACTCAAGCCTGGCGACACGTTCATGGGCCTGGACCTCAGCATGGGTGGTCACCTTACACATGGCTCTCCGGTGAATGCATCAGGTCTTCTCTATAATGCCGTGGCATACGGCCTCGACCCTGAAACAGGCTATGTCGACTACGACCAGATGGAGGCAAAGGCACTCGAATGCAAACCTAAGCTCATCATCGGCGGTGCATCGGCATACTCCCGCGAGTGGGATTATGAGAGAATGCGTGCCATTGCCGACAAAGTAGGCGCAATTCTCTGGATAGATATGGCCCATACTGCAGGACTTATCGCTGCCGGCCTGCTCAAGAATCCTGTAAAATACGCACACATTGTCACTTCCACCACACACAAGACCCTCCGCGGTCCACGTGGCGGTATCATCCTGCTCGGCGAGGACTTCGACGACCCACAGGGCAGAACTACTCCTAAGGGTGTGGTGAAGAAGATGAGCCAGGTGCTCGATTCATATGTATTCCCTGGTGTTCAGGGCGGTCCTCTCGAGCACGTCATTGCAGCAAAGGCCGTATCATTCTACGAGGCTCTCCAGCCAGAGTACAAAGAATACCAGAAACAGGTTGTTGCCAATGCTGCCGTATTCGCGAAAGAATTTGTAGCCAAAGGATACAAGGTAGTAAGCGGTGGCACAGACAACCACCTCATCCTTCTCGACCTTCGTACAAAATTCCCGGAGCTTACCGGCAAGGTGGCTGAAATCGAGCTTGGCAAAGCAGATATCACCGTAAACAAGAACATGGTGCCGTTCGACAGCCGCAGCCCGTTCCAGACATCCGGTCTCCGTATCGGCTCCCCTGCCGTCACTTCACGCGGTTTCGTAGAGGCAGACATGGAGAAGATCGTAGACCTTATCGACCAGGTGCTCGCTTCTTGCGCTGCCAACGGAGTAGAGAGCGAGGCACATGCTGCAGTTCTCGCAGCAGTTCGTGAGCAGGTAGAGCAGATGACCGCTGGACGTCCACTTAACCGCTATTAATAGACCATATATACTCTATGGCAGACGAAAAGATCATTTTCTCGATGAATGGCGTGGGCAAGACCCTGCCACACAACAACAAGGTTATTCTCAAAGACATCTACCTGTCTTTCTTCTATGGAGCCAAAATAGGCATCATAGGCCTCAACGGCTCCGGTAAATCCACCCTGATGAAAATCATTGCAGGCGTGGAGAAAGCATACCAGGGAGAGGTTGTATGGGCTCCCGGCTACAGCGTCGGCTATCTTGAGCAGGAACCTCAGATGGATCCGGACAAGACAGTTCTCGAAGTAGTCCAGGAAGGCGTACAGGAGGTAATGGATCTGCTCAAAGAATACGAGGAGATCAATCTCAAGTTCTGCGAACCTATGGACGACGATCAGATGAACAAGCTTATCGAACGCCAGGGCGAGCTCACCGAGAAAATAGAACACTGCGGCGGATGGGAGATCGACGCCAAGCTCGAAAGAGCCATGGACGCCCTCCAGTGTCCGCCATCGGATGCCAAGGTAGCAACCCTCAGCGGCGGCGAGCGCCGGCGCGTGGCACTTTGCCGCCTGCTCCTCAGAGAGCCTGGCGTGCTTCTCCTTGACGAGCCTACCAACCACCTCGACACAGAGAGTATACAGTGGCTCGAAGCCCATCTGCAGCAATATAAAGGCACAGTGATAGCCGTTACCCACGACCGTTACTTCCTCGACAATGTCGCAGGATGGATTCTTGAGCTGGATCGCGGCGAGGGTATTCCATGGAAGGGCAACTATTCTTCATGGCTCGAGCAGAAGAGCAACCGCCTCGCAATGGAAGAGAAACAGGAGAGCAAACGTCGCAAGACCCTCGAGCGTGAGCTGGAGTGGGTACGCATGGCTCCGAAGGCCCGTCAGGCCAAGTCAAAGGCACGTCTGGGTGCATATGAGAAACTGGCTGGAGAGGATGCCAGGGAGAAAGAGTCCCGTCTGGAGATTTTCATCCCTAACGGACCTCGTCTCGGCCAGAATGTCATAGAGTTCAACGGGGTAAGCAAGGCCTACGGAGACAAGCTTCTCTACGAGAACCTCAGCTTCAAACTGCCGCCTGCCGGTATCGTGGGCGTCATAGGTCCCAACGGTGCGGGCAAGACTACACTGTTCCGCCTTATAATGGGAGCAGAGCAGCCTGACAAGGGAACTATCACAATAGGTGAAACAGCCAAGATATCATACGTGGATCAGCAGCACAAGAGCATAGACCCGGACAAGACCGTATACGAGACAATTGCAGGAGACCTCGACTTCATACGTCTCGGCAACCGCGAGGTCAACGCCCGTGCTTACGTAAGCCGTTTCAACTTCAGCGGTGCCGACCAGGAGAAAAAATGCGGCATACTCTCAGGAGGCGAGCGCAATCGTCTGCATCTGGCGCTCACTCTCAAGGATGAGGGCAACGTTCTGCTTCTCGACGAGCCTACCAACGACGTGGATGTAAACACCATACGTGCCCTCGAGGAAGGTCTGGAGAACTTCGCAGGCTGCGCTGTCGTCGTGTCGCACGACCGCTGGTTCCTCGACCGTATCGCAACGCATATTCTCGCTTTCGAGGGCGATAGTCAGGTATACTTCTTCGAAGGCAGTTATTCAGAGTATGAAGAGAACAAGAAAAAACGCCTCGGAAATGAAGAACCGAAGCGTTTCAAATACAAAAAGCTGATGGAGTAGAATCATTTCTTCTTCACAAGCTCAATCTCGAACATCGAAGGCCAGTTCTTGCCAGTCAGGTAGATCTGGCCTTTATCGTTGACTGCGATGCCGTTGAGAACATCCATCTGGGGAGTCCTCTTGTGATCCGGGATCAGGTTGCGACAATCGATACGACCCTCGACCATGCCTGTCTGGGGATTGATGATGGCAATGAAATCTGTGGTATAGATATTGGCCCATATCCTGCCATCTATCCATTCGAGTTCGTTCAGAAGCCTGAGAGGCTTGCCATTTATCTTCACAGGAAGCATATGGACAGTCTGCATGTTCTCATCAAGAAAGAACAGCGTGCTGGAGCCATCCGACGCCACCATCACCGCCCCATCCTTATCCTTCTGCGGCAGAGCTGTCAGTCCCCATCCCTCACGCGGGTATGCAAAGGTTTTCTGATATTCGAGAGTAAGAGGATCGTAGACGAAGGCCACCCTATTGGTCCATGTGAGCATATACAGCCTGCCATCCACCACACAGCTGCCCTCGCCGAAATATTTTTTATTGAAATCCTTTTTAGCATATGGCCTGCCCGTCTGCAGGTCCACCTTACGGAGGGAACTCTTTCCATTCTGTCCCGTGCTTTCGTACAGCGAACCGTTCCAGAAGAAGAGTCCCTGGGTATATGCCCCGGTATCATGAGGATATTTCCTTATGACCTTTGCCTCGTAATTCTCACATTTTGTCTGGGCACATGCACAAAGCGGGCATAGCATAAGCACGGCCGCAATCATGGAGATGTATCTTGCCGGAGTTTCCATCAGTCAAAAAGATTCTTAAGCCAGAAGGCATGGTCGGCTTCCTTCGAGTGTTCTCCCTGATAGCCGCGATAGCCATGCATTCCGTCCGGATATATCATGAAATCAAATTGTATGCCTTTTTCCTGGAGCGCATCGACAAGCTGGAGCGTATTCTGGAAATGGACATTGTCATCGCCGGTGCCATGTGTCAGTTTGAGATGGAAAGGCTTATAGTCACCGCTTATCTTCCCTTCCTTTACATAATATAGCACAGAAGCCTCATCGTAGCCTTCCGCATTCTCCTGAGGCGTACACATGTACCGTTCAGTATAATGGGTATCATAAAGATTCCAGTCATACACACCGCCGCCAGCGATGCCGCAATGGAAATATTCAGGATATCTGAGCACAAGCATCGACGTGGTTGTACCGCCGAAAGAAAATCCCTCAACGCCTATATGACCGGCATCGACATATGGAAGCGACTGCAGATACTTAGCCCAGGCGATATAATCCTGCAGCTCTATGACAGTCATGCGGCGGAATGCCTCATCCAGTCCCCTGCGGCCGTTCTCGCCGCTGCTTCGAGGATCCACCACCATATAGATGATACCGTTATTGTAGCACCATTTGTTGGAAGCATCCCTATCGCCCCAGCGGTCACGGACATATGCCGTACCGGGGCCGCCATATACTTCCATAATCACAGGATACTTCTTCTGAGGGTCGAATCCTTTGGGATAGTTGATCAGGCCATAGAGCTTGAATCCGTCATTTTCTATCACAACAGTCTGCGGA
Organism: Candidatus Cryptobacteroides sp.; assembly: GCA_045600345.1. Classification (GTDB taxonomy): domain Bacteria; phylum Bacteroidota; class Bacteroidia; order Bacteroidales; family UBA932; genus Cryptobacteroides. The sequence continues at coordinate 5,569 of JAZRXU010000087.1, forward strand.
CGCGGGCTGTAGCCATCGGCGGTCATATAGAGCATCTGCTCTCCCCTTACAAGCTTCAGCTTGCCGAATGAATTGCCGCTCACCTTGAACCATGCACTGGAAGCAGTACCGCATTCTGCGGTGAAGTCTCCGTTATCATCCACATTCACACGGCTCACCCAATAGCTGCTGTCGGTAAGAGCGGTGATCTTCTTTTTCTTAAGGTCAAGCTTATACAGAGCAGGGTGCAGACGGTTGTCCCTGCGAGCTGTGAACCAGAGGGTATTTTTCTTGGGACTCACCTTCAGAAGGTGTATATCCCAATTCTCACCTTCCGTAAGGCAGGTAAGCTTGCCATCGAATCCAAGAAAATATATCTGCTGCCATCCGCTTCTGAAGTCGCGAGCCATATAAAGGCCCTTGTCAGTGAAGAGCATGTCTTCTATCCAGTCTATCCATGTATCATGTTCCTCGTGATATACGCTGCGATGCGAGCCATCCACTGCAACGGCAATCAGATCGAGCTGACTCTGGCGACGAGGCATCTGACTGACATACAACTCCCTGCTGTCCGCGCTCCAGAACGGAGTGCCGAAGTAGTTGTCGTTATCTGCATTATCAAAGGCAGTCACAGAGCTTCCGCTCTCAAGGTCACATATACGCACCTGTACCAGGGGATTACTCTGACCAGCCTTTGGGTAATGGGTCTCGCGAAGTGTTCCATTCTGGCCGAAAGGAGAATAGATAGGAAACATGGGCACCTGCGAATCATCGAAACGATAGTAGGCAATCTTCCTGGAATCGGGACTCCACCAGAAAGCGCGATAATTGCTGCTGCGACCGAATATCTCCTCATAATACACCCATGACGCATAGCCGTTGAGTATGGTTGCCGAGCCATCTTTTGTCAGGCGCAGCGTATCTTTCCGGGCTATGTTCACCACATAAAGATCATTGTCCCTTGTAAAAGCGGCACGGGTGCTGTCCGGAGAGAATGTCAGATTGACAAGAGAAGAAAGAAGGGTCAGAAGAAAAGTAAGTGTCATAATGTCTGCTATCTTTTTACCATTAGCCGAGAGGCCATTCCAACTTGCTGAAGTTGACCAGATACACACGTCTGGTAGCACGTGTAATAGCTGTATACAACCATTTAAGGTCATCCAGAGTCAGTCCATCCTGCCAGAATGCGTTATCTATAAATACGCATTCCCACTGTCCGCCCTGGCTCTTGTGGCATGTAATGGCATTTGAATATTTAAGCTGCAAAGCATTGAAATAGGGATCCTCACGCACCATCTCGTAGCGTTTCTTCTTGGATGTCTGCCACGAATAATCCGCATCGACTCCCTGGTAAAGCTGATTGCTCTGTTCATAGGTCAGCGACGGGCTCTCTGAATCAAGAGTATCGAGTATGACCTTTGCACGGATCTCCACATCATCATAGTCCGGGAATGAGACCTTGGCCGTTGCAAACTGCAGACCATAGCGTTCCTCGAATTCGCTGATACGAAGCAGTTTCAGGATATCGCCGTTGGCTATGTAATCCATCTCCTTGACATTCTCCAGGAACTGATAGCAGTTCTTGCCTACCATCAGCCTGTCTCCGCGCACCAGGCGGTCTTCCTTGAACTGTACCTGCGAACG
>JAZRXU010000088.1:0-12215 GCA_045600345.1 Candidatus Cryptobacteroides sp.
GGAAGGAACTTGTCAGCCTGAGTACTTACTCCCACTGTAAAACCAATGTGTATAGTCACGATATCTATCATAGGACCGCGGGCAGTCTCTGCAAGACGTTTGGTCACCGTGCTCTCCTTCAAAAGATTACCGAAAAACAGCATACCGAGAAGCGGAAGACCAGAAGGAACAATGACAGCAGTGAATATCAAACCGACTATAGGGAAAATGATTTTCTCCTTTTGACTCACCTTACGTGGAGACGGCATTTTTATAAGACGTTCCTTCCTGGTAGTAAGCATGAGCATGATAGGACGCTGGATGACAGGCACAAGAGCCATGTAAGAGTATGCGGACACTGCGATTGCACCCATGAGCTCAGGAGCAAGCTTTGAGCTTAAGAATATAGCTGTAGGTCCGTCTGCGCCACCGATGATACCTATCGCACCGGCTTCGGCAGGCATGAAGCCAAGAGCCAGAGCAAGCAGATATGCTCCGAAAATACCTATCTGAGCGGCAGCACCTATCAGCATAAGTCGTGGCTGAGATATGAGTGCAGAGAAATCAGTCATGGCTCCTATACCCAGGAAAATGAGCGGAGGATACCATCCATACCGTACACCCGAATACAGAATATTCAGTACAGAGCCCTCTTCGTAGATGCCGATATTCATACCTTCAACAAAAGGTATATTGCCCACTATCATGCCGAAACCGATAGGAATGAGCAGAAGCGGTTCCCATTCCTTTTTGACAGCAAGGAATATCAACACTATTCCGATTGTTATCATCAAAGCGTGCTGCCATGTAAAATTGGCAAATGATGTAAAAGCCCAGAATTGGCTGAGACTGTCAAATATAGTGTTCATTATGATACCTTAACAATTTTTGCACCCTCCAGAACGGAGTCGCCTACCTGGACATATATCGCTTCCACTTTGCCGGACTTCTCCGCCTCGATGGAATTTTCCATTTTCATAGCTTCAAGAACAGCAAGTCTCTGACCTGCAGTCACATGATCACCTATCTTCACGCTAATATTCACTATGACACCCGGAAGAGGACTGAGCACTGTACCCGACGAGTGTACATATGCAGACCCTGCTGCTGCAGCAACATCTGATTCGTCACTATGCGGGGCAACAGCCTGGCCAAGCTTCACATGAAGAGGGATGATGACCTTCTTTGGAAGTTCTCCGTATGGGCGCTCACTGCGATTTATGGTAATGATGCCACTCTCGGAGTCATGGACCGAAGTATCCGAAGGCATATCTTCCGACTCTGGTGCGATAATCTCTTTGCCCTTTCTCTCACGGGTTACGAATATTCTTCCTATAATGTCATAGCACAGATAGAGCACAAAAAGTACAGCAAACACCACACATATGCACGTGAGTGCCAATGAGAATCCATATGGTCCTAATAGCGCTTCCATCACTTAAAGAGGGAGATTATCATGTTTCCTGGCAGGAAGCTGCTGCTTCTTGTTCTCAAACTGTACAAGGGCGCGGGCAATGCGGAAACGCGTATTGCGCGGTTCAATAACATCCTCCACATAGCCATACTCTGCCGCCTGATAAGGATTATTAAACATAGCATCGTATTCTGCCATCTTCTCTTCCTTGAATGCAGCCTTCTGAGCAGGATCCTCGATAGCTTTGAGCTGCTTTGCATACAGGATTTCCACAGCTCCTGCTGCTCCGAGCACTGCTATATTCGCACTTGGCCAGGCATAATTCACATCACCGCGAAGCTGTTTGCAGCTCATCACGATATGCGCACCGCCATAACTTTTGCGAAGTGTGACGGTAATCTTTGGCACAGTTGCCTCGCCATATGCATAGAGCAGTTTGGCGCCATTGGAAATAATGCCGGCATACTCCTGCTGCGTGCCGCAGAGAAATCCCGGAACATCTACAAGCGTGACAAGTGGAATATTGAATGCATCGCAGAAACGTACAAAACGGGCCGCCTTGCGAGAAGCATTGATATCGAGAACGCCCGCAAGAACCTTAGGCTGATTGGCTACGACGCCCACAGATTTGCCTCCAATATGGGCAAAGCCCACAATGATATTCTTGGCCCAGTTCTTATGAACTTCAAGGAAAGCACCGTCATCCACAATCTCCCCTATCACTTCATACATATCATAGGCTTGATTAGGATTGTCCGGGATTATTTCGTTGAGGAGGTCGGACACACGGTTGACAGGATCCTTGGTAGGAAGCTCCGGAGCCTTGCTCTGCCAGTTCTGAGGGATGAAGCTCAAGAGAGCCTTGATCATATTTATGCCCTCGTTCTCATCTACGGCAGAGAAATGTGCAACTCCTGATTTAGAAGAATGAACAGATGCACCACCGAGATCCTCCTGTGAGACAACCTCTCCGGTAACGGATTTAACCACTGAAGGTCCGGTCAGGAACATATACGAACTGTTCTGAACCATGATATTGAAATCAGTCAATGCGGGAGAATACACGGCACCACCTGCACACGGACCGAATATACCGCTGATCTGAGGAATCACGCCGCTGTTCATGATATTGCGTTCGAAAATCTCTCCGAATCCGGCAAGGCTGCTTATTCCCTCCTGGATACGGGCTCCTCCGCTGTCATTAAGGCCTATGAGTGGTGCACCATTTTCACGTGCCATATCCATCACTTTGCATATCTTGCGAGCCTGGACTTCCCCGAGAGAACCTCCATTTACCGTAAAATCCTGCGCATATACAAAGACCTGACGTCCATTTATAGTACCTTGACCGGCCACCACGCCATCACCGTCGAACCTTGCCTTGTCCATACCGAAATTGGCACAGCGATGCTGCACGAACATATCATATTCTTCGAAACTACCCTCATCGAGCAGGAGTGCGAGACGTTCACGCGCAGTAAACTTGCCCTTTGAATGCTGGGCTTCTATCCTTTGTTCACCGCCTCCGATCCTGGCATTTTCGCGCCTGCCGACAAGAGATTCAATCGCTTCTTTCTGATTTGCCATTATATCATTTGCTAATAATTAGCAAAGATACAAAATTTGGAGCTAAGATAAAAATATGTAACTTTGCAACCTCTTTGACATAAAAGGTAGAGCGAGCTGCCGATGGTAAGGCCTTCGAACAGTGCGACAGTCGAGCGAAAGCGAGACCGGCCCGGGCAGGGCCGCATTTCCCCTCGGGGAACGTCGCGAAGCGACAAGGGGGTGTATCTTTCCTATGGGAGGATACCGACCATAGGAAAGTCCGGACAGGAAGGGCAGCCTGCTATGGAAATCATAGGTGGGAGTAATCTCAGGCAGGCCGTAACAGAGACAGACCGCCAGCAATGGCAAGGGTGAAACCGTGAGGCAAGAGCTCACGCGGGCGCATGGCGACATGCGATCGGGACGGCACCAGGCCCTGCAAGACCAAATATATCGACACCATGAGAACGGCCCGTTCTCGTCGAGGGGTAGGTTGCGTAGATAAATGACAGCACAAAACAGAAACCGGCTTACGGCTCTGCCTTTTATTTTTGCTGAATACTTTTGGTATTAACCAAGAAAGGATACCATACTGTCAATATCGGCAGCATCGAAAGACTGCTGCTCGCCGGTAGCGAGATTCTTGATATTGACCTTGCCGGCAGCCACCTCATCAGCACCACATATGCTTAAGAAAGGTATGGACTTGCGATCTGCATAGTCGAACTGATTTTTTAGCTTCCTGGCATCAGGATATATCTCGCACGCAACACCTTTGGCACGAAGTGCAGCAGCTACAGGAATGACAAAAGCCGTCTCCTGAGCACCCATATTGGCGAAAAGCACTGTCGAAGCAGCGCCGAGGCCCTCAGGGAAAAGCTCGAGACCGACGAGCACGTCATAGATACGGTCAGCTCCGAAAGATATACCTACACCGCTCATATTCGGAAGGCCGAAAATGCCCGTAAGGTTGTCATAACGTCCGCCGCCGCATATGCTTCCTATAGCGAAATCCAGAGCCTTGACCTCGAAAATCGCACCAGTATAATAGTTGAGACCTCGCGCAAGAGAGAAGTCAAGCTCCACCTCGCATGAAACACCGGCCACCTTGATAAGACCGAAGAGCTCAGAAATCTCCTCGAGGCCTTTGCAGCCAACCTCGCTCGCAGCGAGTATGCCCTTCATTGCCTCGAGTTTCTGCTCTGTCGTACCCTCGAGCGAAAGTACAGGACGCAGAATCTGAATGGCATCCTGCGAGAGTCCCCTCTCCACAAGTTCCGCCTCCACAGCCTCAAGACCTATCTTGTCTATCTTGTCGATGGCAACCGTAATATCCACCATCTTGTCTGGACAGCCGCAGACCTCGGCAAGTCCCGCCAGAACCTTGCGGTTATTTACCTTCAGACATACACGTACGCCGAGAACCTTGAACACTTCATCCACCATCTGCACCATCTCGAGTTCTCCGAGAAGGCTGTTCGACCCTATGCTGTCGGCATCGCACTGATAGAACTCACGGTAACGGCCTTTCTGAGGGCGGTCCGCACGCCAAACCGGCTGAATCTGGAAACGCTTGAAAGGAAATGCGATCTCATTCTGATGCTGGACTACGAAACGTGCGAATGGAACAGTCAGATCATAACGGAGGCCCTTCTCACACACTTTCAGTGCAAGCTGCTTGCTCTCAAGGCTCTTGTCAACATTCTCGAAAGCGTCACCGCTGTTGAGAATCTTGAAGAGAAGCTTATCACCCTCATCACCGTATTTTCCGAGAAGGGTACTCAGGTTCTCCTGTGCAGGGGTCTCTATCTGAGAATAACCGAACTTCTTGAATACGGAACGGATTGTGTCGAATATATAATTACGCTGAGCCATCTGCTGAGGGCCGAAGTCGCGTGTTCCTTTTGGGATGGATGGTTTCTGTGCCATTTCTGATTTTACTGACGGTTTTTGAATGCCTCGCTCTGCTGAGCAATCAGCTCCGCATCATCGAAGTAATTGATTTTCATTGCTCGACGCACCTCATCGAGGGTCTGGGCAGCCTTGGCACGTGCCTTGGCTGTACCTTCCTGAAGCATCTTGTACACGGCAGGAATGTCCTGCTCATATTGTTTGCGACGCTCACGGATAGGAGCAAGGGTATCTTCAAGGACAGCATAGAGGAAGTTCTTGATCATCATATCACCAAGACCTCCCTTGCGATACTGCTCTTTCACCTCATCAAGGTTATGGAACTCGAAGCTGACCTTTTTGCCAACGAATCCGTCTGCAAACATTTCGAAATGCTCCGGCTTGCAGAAGGCATCCAGGTATGTAAACACGGTATTGCCCTCCACCTTGCCCGGATCGCTGACCTGAAGATGTCCAGGATCGGTATACATGCTCTTGACCTTGGCGTACACCTCCTCGGATGAATCGCTCAGATAGATGCAGTTGCCAAGGGACTTGCTCATCTTGGCTTTGCCGTCAGTTCCCGGAAGACGCAGGCATGCAGCATTCTCCGGAAGCATGATCTCCGGCTCAACAAGCACATCACCATACACACTGTTGAATTTACGCACTATCTCACGTGCCTGCTCGAGCATAGGCTCCTGATCCTCACCTACCGGCACTGTAGTCGCCTTGAACGCCGTAATATCTGCGGCTTGAGATATAGGATATGTAAAGAATCCGACAGGAATACTCTCCTGGAAACCGCGCATCTTTATCTCAGTCTTGACTGTAGGATTGCGCTGGAGACGGGATACTGTCACAAGGTCCATGAAATAGAAGCTGAGCTCGCACAGCTCAGGGATCTGGCTCTGTATGAAAATAGTGGTCTTCGACGGGTCAAGGCCGGCAGAAAGATAATCCAAAGCTACCTCAATAACATTCTGGCGTACCTTCTCAGGATTGTCGATATTATCGGTAAGAGCCTGGGCATCGGCAATGAAAACGTATATTTCATCAAACTTGCCGCTATTCTGCAATTCAACACGGCGGCGGAGCGACCCTACATAATGTCCTATATGAAGACGTCCTGTAGGTCTATCGCCTGTAAGTATAATCTTTCCCATACTAGTTTAAAATCAAAGAAAATGCGCAAACGCACGAATATATCTATGCAAAGATAAGAAAAGATTGCCATATTTTTATTATTTTTGTACTCTTGGAACAAAGTAAAAACAACTGATAGAATATGGCAAAGAATTTATTCAAACACGAAGGTTACAAATGGAATTACTGCTCAGTTGGCGGCGTAGTTCGCGTAAACCTCAACAGCGGCGAGGACATCGCACACCTTGACGAACTCGACCAGAAGAAGTGGACAGTGCTCAGCTGTCCGGTAAAAGGTCTCAAGATCGACCAGAAAACACTTGCTATACTTGATAGCGATGCCGATGGTCACATCCGCGTCAACGAAGTGGTAGCTGCTGCAAAATGGCTGACATCCATCATCAAGAACAATGACAGCATACTTGCCGGTGCCAGCGAACTCGAACTCTCCAATATAGACACAACCACTGACACAGGAAAGAATCTGCTCAAGGCAGCTCAGCTTGTACTTAAATGTCTCGGTAAAGAGGCTGCAGTCATCACGCTTGAGGATGCAGAGAATGGCATGACCATCTTCAACAACAGCAAGTTCAATGGTGATGCTGTGATCGTGGATGCATGCACAGAGGACGAGAATCTGAAAAAAGCCATCGCAGACATCATCGCATGCGAAGGAGCCGTGGCTGACGCAAGTGGAGCGGACGGCGTCAACGAGGCCAGCATAGACAAATTCATTGCGGACTGCAAATCATACGCAGCATGGGTAGAGGCTGGCAAGGCAGACGAAAAGAATATTCTCCCTTACGGAGACAAGACTGCAGATGCATATGCTGCCTGCAACGCCGTAAACTCCAAGATCGCAGATTACTTCATGCGTTGCAAACTCGTCAAGTTCAATGAAGGTGCCGCAGACGCAGTGGACGTTTCTGTAGCCAAAATTGCAGAGATAGGCGGCCAGAACCTCAGCGAGTGCGCAGGTCAGATCGCAGAATATCCTCTTGCACGTCCTTCCGCAGAAGGTGTTCTCGACCTTAGTGCCATCAACCCGGCATGGCAGGCTGCCATAAGCAACGCAGCTGCCCTTACAAGCCTCAAAGACAAAGTGACTGAAGAATCATGGGCAGCAGTCATGGCTTCTTTTGCACCATATTGCGCATACACTGGCGCGAAAGCAGGCGCAGAAGTGGAGGCTCTCGGAATGGATACCGTAAAGAGCTATATCGAGAACGATCCTTCCGAAGCTCTGAAGGCACTCATCGCACAAGATGCAGCCCTTGCGGAAGAGGCAGCAGAGATCAAGAGCATGGGCAAACTCATGCATCTGTATCGCGACTTCTATAAGTTCCTCAACAACTATGTTGTATTCAGCGACCTGTACGCTGCTGACAAACGCGCCATATTCGAAGCCGGAGAGCTTTACATCGACCAGCGCTGCTGCAAGCTCTGTGTCGAGGTTGCAGATATGGGCAAGCACGCCGATATGGCCGGTCTGAGCGGAATGTTCCTGATCTACTGCTCATGCACCAACAAGAGCGGAGCCAAGAAGGACATAGCAGCCCTCATGACAGCTGGCGACATTCGCAATCTCCGTCCTGGCAAAAACTGTATTTTCTATGACCTCGAGGGCAACGATTGGGATGCTGTAGTCACAAAAGTTGTGGACAATCCTATCAACGTACGTAACGCATTCTGGTCTCCATACCGCAAGGCTGCAAATTTCGTATCTGAGAAAATCAACAAAAACATGGCAGCCAAAGAGTCAGCTTCCGAGGCTTCCGTTCTCGGTGCCGCTGACGGCAAAGGCAAACAGGCATTCGATATCGCCAAATTCGCCGGCATATTCGCAGCCATCGGCATGGCTATAGGCTTCATCCTCAGCGCCCTTGCAGGATTTGCCGCATTCATCGGCGGCCTCAAATGGTACCAGCTCATCCTCCTTGTCGTTGCGATCATGCTCGTCATCAGCGGTCCATCATGCTTCCTGGCATGGCGCAAGCTACGCAAACGCAATCTTGGTCCTGTGCTCAACGCCAACGGATGGGCCATCAACAGCAACGTACTCATCAACACAGTATTCGGTGCTACACTCACATCTGTAGCTAAATATCCTGTGGTAAAAGGCTCTGATCCATTCAAGAAAAAAACACCAGTGTGGAAGAAAGTGCTTTGGTCAGTCGTTGCAGCTCTCGTAGTTGCGTTTGCAGCTCTCTATTTCACAAACTGCCTTGAATGTGTTGGTCTGAGCTACCACAAAGGTGATCTCAAGGCACTCGTAAACAAAGCAGGTGATGCCATAGCAGCAGACGCTGCAGACATGAGCAGCAGCCTGCAGAATGCAACAGAGAACGCAGAAAGCACAGCTGCAGCAGAGACCCCTGCAGAATAGATTTCATTGAAAGTATAATATTTTATCAACACAAATAATTATGGCTAACAAATACGCAGGCACCCAGACCGAGAAAAACCTGGAAGCAGCTTTTGCTGGTGAGTCACAGGCTCGCAACAAATACACATATTTCGCATCCAAAGCAAAGAAAGAAGGCTATGAGCAGATTGCAGCTCTCTTCCTTGAAACAGCAGACAACGAGAAAGAGCATGCCAAACTCTGGTTCAAGGAGCTCAACGGCATTGGCGATACAGCACAGAACCTTGCTGCAGCAGCCGACGGCGAGAACTACGAATGGACAGACATGTACGAGGAGTTCGCCAAGACAGCTGAAGCTGAAGGCTTCACAGCTCTTGCTGCCAAATTCCGCGGTGTAGCGGCTATCGAGAAACGTCACGAAGCGCGCTATCGTGCTCTGCTCAAAAACGTAGAGACCGCACAGGTATTCGAGAAATCAGAGGTTAAGGTATGGGAGTGCCGCAACTGCGGTCACGTGGTTGTGGGCACAAAAGCTCCAGAGGTATGTCCGGTTTGTGCTCATCCACAGGCATACTTCGAGGTACACAAAGAGAACTTCTAGGCTTTAGAGGCTTTCTGAATCAATAAGCGCTTGCTTGCTCTCCCCTGGAGGCAGCAAGCGTTTTTGTTATGGACAGCACTTCATTTATTTTTGGGATAAGAAGCGAATCCACAAACTCCTGCTCCATGAAATGGGTGCCGGGATATGAAGCAGAATCCCCGAAATGTGCGTTCCACTGACCGGGGTCCACTATCCCCCATTTGCGATAATGGTCATAATCGCCGAAGAAGGCAAAATGCATATCACCCGTGTCACACGCACCACGACGCCGGCTCTGGCAGCATTCATACAACGGACGGAAGTTACGCATGACGCTGCGACGGAAGTCCATAGTCTGACGATTGGGACGGGTAGGACGAAAGAAATGATTCAGCAGCCAGGTCATGCCGGGAATGGCTGCAGACCAGCTGTATCGCGCAATCTTATAAGGCGCATTCATAGCCGGGCTAACATACAGATGAGGCACACCGACAAGATTGATGGCGTGATTCGCCCCCATGCTCTCCCCTATCACCAGATTCGGGTTCAATTCTTCATACCATGATTGTATCTGCTTCGAAGCTACGGCAGGATCGAAAGGATACGTGCGCACCGTGACATCCACGCGAACAGCAGCGCCGTCAGCCTTCGCATACTGCGTCGAGGCATAATGAGAGGCCAGTACAGAAGGGATTCTGCTGTCTGTGCCTCCGCCAAGGCCGTGAATATAAAAAATGCGCAACTCTTTCATAAGCTGCGCAAATATAATCAATATTTAAGGAATTCTATCGAACTTCCATCATATAAGGAAGACGTGCATATACTGCAGGCTCTTTCATATTTGCAAGAGACTTTGCAGCTTTTACAGCAGATGCAGGTACGCCAAGTCCCTCTACAAGGAGTTCGTCCTTCTTTCCTTCAAATGATGCCATAATCTGCTCCATCATTGTAAGAGGTTTAGGATATGCAACAACTCTATAATCCACAAGACCGGCTTTCGTTGCTGTATAATCAAGAGCCTCTACCAGGCCGCCGATCTCATCAACAAGACCATTGGCCAGAGCATCACGTCCTGTCCACACACGTCCCTGGCCGAGCTCATCTACATGCTCTACAGACATGTTACGGCCCTGAGCAACAATAGAAGTGAACTGAGTATAGATATTCTCGATATCCACCTGAACGAAACCGACCTCCTCCTTAGAAAGAGGGCGCATGAAACGGTACATGTCAGCATGATCGTTCGAGTTGACTGCATACACATTGATATGGCCCCATTTCTTCACTGCATTGCCGACCTCCGGTATCATGCCGAACACTCCGATAGAACCGGTAAGGGTGGTAGCGTCGCTGAAGATATGCTCGCAGCATGCAGAGATCCAATATCCGCCGGATGCAGCATATTCGCCATATGAAGCGACTACAGGTTTCTCCGCTGCAAGAGCGTCGACAGCATCCTTGATCTGCGATGCAGCGACAACACTTCCGCCTGGGCTGTTTACACGAAGGACAACGGCTTTGACGCTCTCATCCTCACGCACCTTGTTTACAACCTCTGCAAAACGTTTGCCTGCCACCTGTTCAGGCTCAGAGCCGTCCACAATCTCACCGTCGGCATATATAACCGCTATGCAATCCTTTACACGGAAGTCCTCCTTGACTGACAGACGAACATAATCAGCAAACGAGATGCTCTTGACATCACCATACTTCTCCACACCAGTCATAGCGCAGAGCTTCTCCTTCATATCAGTATAGCTTACCAGCTCATCCACAAGACCGAGAGCAAGAAAATCCTTTGCTGACTTGAGCTCGAGATTGTTGATCATGGCATTGAACCTGTCTGCACTTACGCCCGGCTTCTCTACCATCTTTGCCACAAGCTCGTTCCAGATACCGTTGATCATCACGCTGTTCTGCTCCAAGTTCTCCTTGCTTGCGGTGCTGCGGATGTACGGTTCGCCTGCAGATTTGTATTTTCCGTGACGTATAAGCTGCATGTTGACGCCCAGCAGATCGAGCAGATCCTTATAATACATAAGCTGTCCGCTAAGGCCCACAAGTCCGTTCATACCTCCTGAATATGAGGACATATAAATACGGTCTGCCACACTGGCGAGGTAATATCCGCCATTTGTCGGATGCTCTATATAAGCATATACAGGCTTGCCGCTCTGACGGAACAGTGCAAGTGCATTGCGGAATTCCTCCATATGGGCAATACCTGCCACAGCATCAGGGCGCAGATACACACACTTGATCTTAGGATCGGACGCAGCAGCTTCAAGAGCCTTTGCAGCATCCAGAATACCGACAGTAGACGTTTCGTCGTTCATCTTACCCTTCTGCAGCGCAGATATAGGATCGGCCTCCATAGTCTGCTCAGCAACGATAAGATTAGTCATATCTACATTAAGAATGGCATTCGCAGGAACCTCTGTCACCTCGGCTGAAGATGATGACATCATACCCACGAAACTGCAAAACAGGAAGAAACCGATAACATTCAACAGTATGGTACCCACCATCACTGCAAACACTGTTTTCCAAAAACTTTTCATGATAAAATATATTTTAAAATTAATCTTCGCTAAAATCGATAGCATCCCACAGGGCTTCCATCGTACGTCTGTCCTTCTTGGTCGGACGTCCCGCTCCCCTGTCTCGCTGCAGGAAGAAAGTCTCCACCGGAGCACGCATCTTGTCAAGCTCGCTCTGAGGGGTCAGATTCTCTGCATACTGAGGAACCAGCGCAGCACCCACGCGCTTGTCAAGAAGCTCAATCACCCTATATGTGAACTGTACCGCACCCTTGCGCACTGATATCACATCACCGGGCTTGACATTCTTGGCAGGCTTTACCGGAGCCTCATTGAGCTTCACTTTGCCGCCTATACAGCCCTCGCTGGCCTCATTGCGTGTCTTGTAAGCTCTGATAGCCCAGAGATATTTATCGATTCTTACCTCCATTGCAATAACTATCGATGGCCTTGGCAGCTTTGCGGCCGGCACCCATGGCAAGGATGACGGTAGCGGCTCCCGTTACGGCATCTCCGCCTGCAAACACACCAGGGCGTGAAGTAGAGCCCATCTCATCAGCTACGATACAGCCTCGGCGATTGATATCGAGTCCATCTGTCGTAGAAGAGATAAGAGGGTTAGGCGATGTGCCGAGAGCCATGATGACTATATCAGTAGGTATCTCGAACTCTGAGCCTGGCACCTCTACAGGACTGCGGCGTCCGCTCTCATCAGGTTCGCCAAGTTCCATCTTGATACATTTGATGGACCTT
>JAZRXU010000089.1:0-2610 GCA_045600345.1 Candidatus Cryptobacteroides sp.
TTTGCGGATTACAGACTCACTAATTCATTCACTCTGTACCTGAAAGGTGGCAATCTTCTGAATCGTTCTCTGCAGTACATCCCGCTTTATGCCCGGAGGGGAATTTGCATTACCGGAGGTATAGTCTTGAATTTTTAATAAAGATTTGCTATATTTGTCCGTTTAAAATGCGAACAAATATGAGCGAAATTAACGAACCAATCGGACAGAATCAAGATTATTCGGCAGGCAGCATTCAAGTCCTTGAAGGCTTGGAGGCTGTTCGTAAAAGGCCGTCAATGTACATCGGCGATGTGGGAGAGCGCGGTTTCCATCATCTTGTGTATGAGGTGGTGGACAACTCGATCGACGAGGCTCTCGCCGGCTATTGCGATACAATCCATGTAACAATCAACGAAGACAACTCTATCACGGTAAAGGATAACGGCCGTGGTATCCCTACTGGCATGCATCCTAAGGAGCATCGTACTGCTCTGGAGGTAGTGCTTACAGTGCTGCATGCAGGTGGTAAGTTCAACAAGGATTCATACAAAGTATCCGGCGGTCTTCATGGTGTGGGTGTATCCTGTGTGAATGCACTTTCCGATGCCCTGACAGCAGAGGTGCATCGTGAGGGTAAGATTTTCGTGCAGAAGTACAGCAAAGGCAAGCCTCTTACTCCTGTCGAGGTTGTAGGCGATGCAGAGGATACAGGTACCATCGTCACCTTCCATCCGGATCCGGAGATCTTCCAGGTGTCTGTCTACAAGTATGATACTCTTGCCGGCCGTCTGCGCGAGCTTGCATATCTGAACAAAGGCATCAGACTTACTCTCACAGACCGCAGGGAAATTGTGGAAGAAACTCATGAGGATGGTTCTGTGACCAAAGACTTCCGCAGCGACGTGTTCTACAGCAGCGAAGGCCTTAAGGAATTCGTCACATATCTGGATGGCGGTGCAGATCACATTATCCCAAGCCCAATCTGTCTTGAAACCTCAAAGATTATTCCGATTGAAATCGCTCTTCAATATAACTCGGGTTTCAGCGAGAAGATTTATTCTTACGTCAACAATATCAACACTCATGAGGGTGGTACCCACCTCCAGGGCTTCCGTATGGGCCTTACCCGTACACTCAAAGCTTATGCTGACAAGAATAACATGTTGGCCAAGCTTAAATGCGAGCTCAGTGCCGAGGACTTCCGTGAGGGCCTCACCGCTGTGGTCTCTGTAAAAGTGGCAGAGCCTCAGTTCGAGGGTCAGACCAAGACCAAGCTCGGTAACCCTGAGGTCGTGTCTGCCGTGTCGCAGGCTACAGCTGCTGCAGTCGAGCAGTATCTCGAGGAGAACCCTAAGGAGGCTAAGCTGATTGTGGACAAAGTCATACTTGCCGCTACGGCACGCCATGCAGCACGTCAGGCCCGTGAGATGGTACAGCGCAAGACAGTCATGACGGGCGCAGGCCTTCCGGGCAAGCTGGCAGACTGCTCTTCACGTGACCCTGAGAAATGTGAGATATTCTTTGTCGAGGGTGATTCCGCAGGCGGAACAGCTATTTCAGGTCGTGATTCTTCGATCCAGGCAATTCTTCCGATGCGTGGTAAGATCCTCAACGTGGAGAAAGCTCCTATGCACCACGTGTTCGAAAATCAGGAGATCAAGAACATCTATACCGCTCTCGGTGTGACTATCGGTACGGAGAACGATCCGAACGAGCTTAATCTCAGCAAGCTCCGCTACAACAAGATCATTATCATGACGGATGCCGATGTCGACGGTTCCCATATCGATACTCTGTTCCTTACATTCTTCTTCCGCTATATGGTGGATCTGATCCGCAACGGGCATGTCTACCTCGCTACTCCTCCTCTCTATCGTGTAAAGAAGAAAGGCACCAAGACGAAGGAGTTCGAGCGTTACTGCTGGACAGAGGAAGAGCGACTGGCTATTATCGAAGAGTTTGGCGGTACCAATAGCGTATCGGTTTCACGATACAAAGGTCTTGGTGAGATGAGCGAAGAACAGCTCTGGGAGACAACCATGAATCCTGAGACCCGTCTTCTCCGCCAGATTACAATTGACAATGCTGCAGAGGCAGAGCGTACATTCAGCATGCTGATGGGCGATGATGTCCCACCACGCCGCGAGTTTATTGAAAAGAATGCGCATTACGCAAATATTGACGCATAATCATGGATATTTTTGAAAGAATTTCTAAGGATGCTGGCGGTCCGATAGGCCAGTATTTCGAGCAGGCTGCGGGTTACTATATGTATCCACGCCTCGAGGGTGAACTCGGCCCTCATATGATTTTCAACGGCAAACCGGTGCTTAACTGGAGCCTTAACAATTATCTCGGCCTTGCCAATCATCCTGAGGTGCGCAAGGAAGATGCGCGTGCCGCAGCGGAATGGGGCCTCGCATATCCTATGGGTGCCCGAATGATGAGCGGTCATACCCGTTATCACGAGAAGCTTGAGAGGATCTTCGCGGACTTCGAGAAGAAGGAGGATGCTTTCCTGTTCAACTTCGGATATCAGGGCATCGTCTCCACAATAGACGCCCTTACATCACGTCACGACGTGATTGTCTATGATGCCGCGAGTCACGCTTGTCTGCTTGCCGGCAT
>JAZRXU010000090.1:0-3099 GCA_045600345.1 Candidatus Cryptobacteroides sp.
AAGTCAAAGTACTTCGGTCATTGACCCAGGCGTCTTCGCCGATCCGACAGTAGACTACGCTTTCAAGAGAATCTTCGGCACCGAGAGATTCAAGGAGGCGACAATCGGTCTTCTCAACAGTATTATCAAGGAGCACACAATTTCGGATGTCAGTTTTCTCAATGTGGAGATGCCTCGTGAGACCAAGAATGGCAAGACATCGGTAATCGACGTTCTCTGTGAGGATGAACATGGCAACACGTTCATCGTAGAGATCCAGAAAATAAAGCAGATGACCTTCCGCGAAAGGATGGTCTATTATGCCTCACGTATCATAAGTCTAAACAATGGCAAGAAAGGCGAGACGGAATATAATCTCGGCTCCACCTACATCATTGCCTTCTGCTGTTTTGATACGAATGCATTTCTTTCAAAACCGTTGGAAGAAGGGTGCTATGCGCAGCATTACATAACTATAGAGACAACAAGCGGCGAGAAGATGCCTGCTAGTCCGGAATTTTTCCTTTTTGACCTTACACACTTCACCAAAACCCTTGATGAAAGTGTGACGGAAGAAGAATTTTGGCTATATTTGCTCAAGGAGGCAAAAAACCTGGAGGAAATACCGGACGAACTGAATGCGTCTGAAGCTTTCAAAGCTTATTTTGAGGCAGCTCAGCTGGCGAATTTCACTCCGCAAGAGATCATAGCATACGAACAGGACATGATGACCGACAGAGACATACGCAACGGAATGAAAGAGGCCAGAGCCGAGGGCATCGCTGAAGGTGAGGCTAGAGGTAAGGCTGAAGGTATCGCAGAAGGCAGAGCCGAGGGCAAAGCTGAAGGCAAGGCCGAGATGGCGCGTGCGATGAAGGCAGACGGAATGTCGTTGGATGTGATTGCCAGATATTCCGGGCTCTCTGAGGAAGAGATTTCCAAACTTTGACAACCAAATTCAAGTGCCTTTGGGACTGCTTAGTCGAACTATGATATTTCGCCGCGGAGGTTGCTTGCAATCGATGCGGCGATTTCTTTGTTGTCGTTGCCCTGGCCAAGGAGGTAAAAAAGCTTTGCAAGCATGGCCTCTGTAGTGGAATCATAGCCGGATATGACACCGGCGTCTTTCATGTTTTTACCGGTGGCGTAAATATCCATGTCCACCATACCTGCAGGACACTGGGTGACATTTACAACGATCTTGCCCATCTCTACGGCCTGGTGGACTATCTGCAGGAACCATTCCGATGATGGGGCGTTGCCGGAGCCGTATGTCTCAATGATGACGGCGCGGGTTTCAGGACCCAGCATGATGTTCTTTACTACCTGAGGGGTGATGCCGGGATGTATCTTGAGTATGGACACTCTGGTGTCGAGTTTGTTATTGACACTGAGTTCCGCCCCAGACTCGGGACGACGTATAAGGGATTCGGTATACCTTATATTAATACCGGCCTCTGCGAGGGGCGGCATGTTGGGTGAAGTGAATGCCTGGAAGCTTTCGGCATTTATCTTTGTGGCTCTGTTGCCGCGCATCAGCTTGCCTCCGAAGAAAATGCAAACTTCGGGTACCTGTGCGCTCCCGTCAGGACGCTTTGCGGCCGCAATCTCCACGGAAGATATAAGGTTCTCACGTCCGTCGGTACGAGGTACGCCGATAGGAAGCTGACTACCGGTGAAGATAACGGGCTTGCCCAGTCCTTCGAGCATGAAGCTCAGCGCCGAGGCGGAGTATGCCATGGTGTCGGTGCCGTGCAGGATTACGAAACCGTCGTATTTCCCGTAATTGTCCTTTATCAGGTCGGCAAGCTGCACCCATATCATTGGGTCTACATCCGACGAGTCTATGAGCTTGTCGAAGGTGATGGCGTCAATATGGATGGCGAACTTCTTGAGCTCAGGTACGGAGTCCAGTATCTGCGTGAAGTCGAATGGCTTCAACGCTCCTGCTGCAGCATCGAGACGCATGCCTATTGTGCCGCCGGTATATATGAGAAGAACTGATGATTCAGTCATGATTATGCTATATGATCCACTTCGGGGTGGAGTTCTATGCCGAATTTTTCCTTTACCTCAGAGATAATCTGCCTCTCGAGACCGATTATCTCTTCTGGGGTGGCATTGCCGCTGGCATTGACTATCACCAGAGGCTGGCTTTGCCATACAGCCGCTCCTCCCAGCGTCTTGCCTTTGAAGCCGCAGAAGTCGATAAGCCATGCTGCTGGAATTTTTACCATGCCTCCATCCAAATCGAAGTGAGGGACTTTCACGTCATTACCCTTCTCAGCAATGGCTTTTACCACTACGGACTCGTATATGCAGTTCTCAACCACAGGGTTCTTGAAGAAGCTTCCTGCGCTGCCTACTTTCGCTGGATCCGGGAGTTTCTCGTCACGAATGATGCGTACAGTGTCGCGTACCAGCATGGGGGTAAGCTCCAGATTGCGCTCTACCGCCTCGCGGAGATGGCCATAGTCAAGCTGGGGGCTGAGCAGGGATGTGAGCTTGAATATTACGCTGGCTACAATGTATTTGCCGCGATTGTGCTTGAAATATGAGTCTCGATATGCGAACTCGCATTGCGCTGCGCTGAAGCTTACAAACTTGCGCTCTGCAATATCGAAGCATATCACTTCCTCTATCACATCACCGGCCTCGACACCATATGCGCCTACATTCTGCACGGCGCTGGCTCCTACCGTACCCGGAATACCCGAGAGATTCTCGATACCCCAAAGGTTCTTGCGCGCCGCCCAGTGGCAGAGCTCATCGAATACAACTCCGCTGCCTGTTTCTACGTAGACGTCATCTGCGGTGTTCCTGTCTTCGAGTATCTTTATCTTGTCGTAGACGGAATGCAATACGGTGCCCTTGAAGTCGCCTTCGAACAGAAGGTTCGAGCCGCTGCCTACAGGGAGCACAGGCTGGGGAAGTCCTGCCCAGTCTATGGACATCAGGTCCTCCGCTTCGCTATACTCCACGTAACACGCAGCCTTTACCTTCATTCCGAAGGTATTCAGCTTCGATAGATCTTTGTCTGATGTGGTCTTGATCATATTATCCGATTTCGGCACCGTTGACCAGGGCCTCCTGCGGCGTTATGAAACGCATCTTGCCGTC
>JAZRXU010000091.1:0-8620 GCA_045600345.1 Candidatus Cryptobacteroides sp.
AAACCGTATTTTCAGGTGTTTTCCGGAAAATACGGTTTCGTGCCAAATCTCTCGATCATGGACCTTCTGTTCAATGAGGGCCCCGGATCTGTGGACTATCTTTAGAATCTCCAGCCTACAGTGGCCACGACAGTGGTGAGTATCTGCTTGTCAATTACCCTTGGCGAGAAGTATTCGTCATGATAATCACTGTAAAGCATGGTGGCATTCTTGGGATTGTTTTTTATCCGACATGTGATGTCGCAGAAGATAGACCTTGGAGAATCGTAGCCCAGGCCGAAACTGTAGACATGTGTTTTAGCCTTGTCACTGAATGCCCTGTTGTTGTCGTAGAATCTGCGACCGCTGGTTTCGAGTATGTAGCCGGCTCTGATGGCAATGATGTCGACAGGCTTGATCTCGATGCCGGCGCGCAGGCAGTGCGCTACGCCTAGAAAGTCGTAGTTCCTGTCAGTATCTCCAACGTCGTATGTGCCTTTGATGGTGTCGTTCAGATCCCTGAAATAGGTTATTGCACTGTGGTTGTTGTCCATGAAGGTTACCTGACTGTAATTTACATATTCATAATCAAGTGATACCATGGCAAAATGCGCGAAGGTGTATGCGGCTCCGACATTGAAGCGCAGCGGACTTTTTACCCTGTAACTCTCGCTGGATTCAGGTGTACTGCTGGCTGTATTGATGATGCCGTCTCCCGAGTCATCTTTTTTTACAGCCACATCCATATCGTTGAACCATCGTTCCTTGATGCTCATGGCAGTCGGCGTCGTGAACGCCGCACCCAGGCGAAGACCAGCCACGGGAGTTGCCAGTATGCCGAACTTGGCGTAGATGCCGGATGCGCTGCTGCTGTATGAGTATGAATGTCTGAGCGACGCGAAACGCTGACTGTATGCCACCCCGTTTATGGCCCTCTCGTGCAGATAATCTTCCATGCTGTAGGAGTATGACTGTATGCCGATATTGGCACCCAGAAATATCAGGTCAGATATGTTCATGGCCATGTTCAGAATGTAATCCATCTTGTTTCCCCGTGTCAGATGGCTGTATTGCAGGTTTACGGGGTTTGAAGTGAGGACATCGTAAACCGTGCCCCCTTCATGAACCAGGCTGTAGTCCTCGGTTATACCGGCCCAATAATCATCGGCGGTACCTGCTGGGCGTGTGATTGCTCCTGCCTTGTATGCCATGGTGGCTATCCAGTCTGCATCGCCGTATTTTTCCATGTCCAGGGCTGTCAATCCATCATAACGTGCGAAGTTTGCAATGTTGCCCGCATATGATGTGGCGACGTCTCCATAATGGTTCCAGGAATTGTTGAAATTGTTGGACATGTTGGCGACAAAGCCTATGGAGAAGCATCTTACACCCGTCAATCTGCCTGTGCCAAACACGAAATTGCCGGCGACATTTGGGAGGGTGAATATTGTCTTGCCGGTTTTTGTGGCCTCTGCACTCTGTGCGTCGTGGAAGTTGGCTTTGTTGCTGCTTATCGACAGGCCTGGAGTGATGGCAACCTGGGAATATGTGGCCACGGCGGCTCCGGCAGGATTTATTGCTATGCTTCCAAGGTCGGATCCTATGGCTGTCATTGCATTGCCCAATGCCATGCTGCGCGCTGTTCCATAATAATCATTTTTGCTGAAATTCAGGGCGTCCTCAATAGTCTGGGCGCCGGCATGAATGCAAGTCAGCATAAACAGTGATATGTATAATGTCTTTTTCATGATCTTGAGATATTGTTAATGTCTTCCACGTCCGCCGCCACCTGAGTAGCTGCCTCCGCCTCCTGAATAACCTCCGCCCGAGTATCCGCCTCCGCCATATGAACGGCTGCTTCCGGAATATGAACTCCTGGTAGTGGATGATGAGCCGCTGTATGAGCTGCTGTTGCTGTATCCGGAATATTGCGTGTATGGATTATGTACTGTCTTCGAAGAAGTGCCTGTGCTGTTGCGGTAGCTGCTGCCTGTAGAACTTCTGCGATATGTGCTGTAGTTTCCTGTAGCTGAACTTCTGGCAGAAGAGCCGGATGCACTTACATGGTAGCCCATGCCCGTACCTGCACTTCGCCCGCTGCCATAATGATATCCTGTAGGTGATGTGACGTATGAGCTCTGGTGACGGCCGGCATGTGGAGCGGTGAACGGCGTCTGGTGTACGCTGTTGTCGAATACCCATCCTCCAGGGTAGTAAGGACCCCATCCGGGGTAATATGGCCCCCAAGGTCTCCATCCGGGATAATATGGCCCCCAAGGCCCCCAAGGGCCGTATGGACCGTACCACGGATCCCAAAACCATGGATCCCAGTAATGCCATCTGTTCCAGTACCATGGACCGTTCCAGCACCAAGGGTCCCAGTACCAAGGGTCCCAGAACGGATCCCAGAACCAGGCCATGCCGGCTCCGACAAGGTAGATGTTTATATCGGTGTTCGAATTGTCGTTGAGACGTGCAGTGCTGTTGCGCTTTTCCAGCGTCTTTGCGCTTGGAAAATATTTAATGGTGCGTCCTGTGCTGTTCTTCTTCTCTTCCTTGATGGCTGCACGAGTGTACGGAGAAGAATATACACCGTCCTGGAATTGGCGGTTTGAAGAGGAAGACTGAAGCGATGAGATGGAGCCGCATGAGCATAGCGCTACAATCGCCACAGCCAATAATAAAAAATTCCTTTTCATAATTTTAATAGGTCAATTCAATTTTGTATCTTTGCGTTGCAAAAAAGATACCTTTGCAAATTTAATCGTTATAAAATAAAAAACATTATAAATGGCTAAAGAAGTAACCAAACGATCAGAAAACTACTCTCAGTGGTATAATGATCTCGTCGTGAAGGCAGATCTGGCTGAGCAGTCTGCTGTCAGGGGCTGTATGGTCATCAAACCATATGGTTATGCCATCTGGGAGAAGATGCAGTCTATTCTTGACGCGAAATTCAAGCAGACAGGTGTGCAGAATGCCTATTTCCCGCTTTTTATCCCTAAGTCGTTTTTCAGCCGTGAGGCTGAGCATGTGGCTGGTTTTGCCAAGGAATGTGCTGTGGTCACACACCACCGTCTCATGAACGATCCTGACGGCAAGGGTGTTGTCGTGGATCCGGAAGCAAAGCTTGAGGAAGAGCTGATTGTCCGTCCTACATCGGAAACTATCATATGGAGCACATACAAAAACTGGATCACCTCATGGCGTGATCTTCCTATTCTCTGCAATCAGTGGTGCAATGTTGTCCGTTGGGAGATGCGTACGCGTCTTTTCCTGCGTACCGCGGAGTTCCTCTGGCAGGAGGGTCATACCGCTCATGCCACTTCTTCAGAGGCGGAGGCAAAGGCATATGAAATGGTGCAGGTGTATGCAGACTTTGCGCGCAATGCACTCGCTCTTCCTGTGGTTGTCGGCCACAAGAGCCCTAACGAGCGCTTTGCAGGTGCTCTGGATACCCTTACCATCGAGGCGATGATGCAGGATGGCAAGGCTCTCCAGACTGGTACATCCCATTTCCTCGGTCAGAACTTTGCGAAGTCTTTCGATGTCCAGTTTACCAACAAGGAAGGCAAGCAGGAGTATGTATGGGCTACGTCATGGGGAGTGTCGACCCGTCTTATGGGTGCGCTTATCATGGCACACAGCGATGATGAGGGTCTTGTGTTGCCTCCGGTTCTGGCTCCTATCCAGGTTGTAATGGTGCCTATCTATCGTACCGATGAGGAGCATAATGCTGTTCTTGATAAAATGTATGAGGTCAAGAAACAGCTTGAGGCAATGGGTCACAGCGTGAAAGTCGATGACCGTGACACTCTCCGTCCTGGCTTCAAGTTCGCTGAATGGGAGCTCAAAGGTGTGCCTGTGCGTCTCGCTATGGGAGCGCGCGATCTGGCTAACGGTACTGTAGAGGTTGCCCGCCGTGATACTCTCACGAAAGAGACAATGGCTCTCGAGGGCGTTGCAGAGCACATCGATGCTCTCCTGGATGATATCCAGAAAAATATATATCAGAAGGCCCTTGATTTCCGCAATGCCAATGTCCGCAAATGTGACAGCTGGGAGGAATTCAAGACTGAGATCACAAAGGGTGGCTTCCTTCTTTGCCATTGGGATGGTACTCCTGAGACAGAGCAGGCCATCAAAGATGAGACCAAGGCCACTATCCGTTGCATTCCGGTTGACAGCTATGTCAGCGAGGAGGAAGGCAAATGTATCTATAGCGGCAAGCCTTCAAAGGGTCGTGTAATTTTTGCAATATCATATTAAAACAATTTAAACATGAAAAAGTTTATCATAGCAATGGCGATGTTTGCTTCTGTCTATGCTGTAGCACAGGAGACAGATGCACAGAAAGCTGCAATGAATGCTGCTCAGGCTATCAATAATACAGCCGTAGCCGAGCCGGCTCCCGTTAAACCTAACTACTGGACAAATTCAATCACTTTCGATCTCGGACTCAACCAGACCTGGATGAGCGAGTGGGCTGCCGGCGGTTATCCTACCGTATCTCTTGCAGCAGGCATTGACGGCAAGGCTCTTTATGAGCGTGGCCGCGCCAGCTGGAACAACCGTGCCCAGCTCAATTACGGCCTTCTCTGGTCTGCCGACAAGATCAACCTTATCCAGAACAGCAATGACCGTATCTATCTCGAGAGCAAGTTCGACTACAAGATGACAGATCAGTCAAAATGGCGTTACTCTGCAGGTCTCGACTTCAAGACACAGTTCGGTAACACCCTTGATAACTACCGTCAGGAAGATCCTGCAAATCCCAAGAGCAAGTGGCTCGGCGATGTGAAGGCACGTTTCTTCGCTCCAGCTTACCTCAATCTCGCGCTTGGTGTGGACTGGAAACCAAACAACTGGTTCGACATGAGTGTTGCACCTCTCACCGGTAGTGCTGTAATCGTGACAGCTGAGAACCGTCTCCGCAAGTCTTATGGTATGGATGCCATCGAGGGTACGGATTACATAGAGGAAGATGGTACAGCAATGTGCAATTACAAGCCTGTACGCTTCCAGCTTGGTGCTCAGGTGAAAGCAAATGCCAAAGTCAATGTCAACGACTGGTTCAACTATGAGACACAGGTCGTATTTTTCGGCAACTACCTTGGCAAGGAGATTCACAAGTATGAGGACAAGGACGGCGAGCGTTATACTACTCACGACTGGTACCGTGTAAGCTGGGACAACAAGATCTCCTTCAATGTGGCTAAATACTTCAAGGTGGGCCTTCAGACCTGGCTGGTTTATGATCCTTCAGTTGTTTATAAGTATCCGACATCTCACAAGAATTATGACCCTGCCAACTCTGACACATGGCAGAAGGCTCGTCCGGTACAGTTCAAGGAGTTCTTCTCAATCAACTTCACTTACCTTATTGCCGGCAAGAAGAAATAATTTGTCATGAGGCTTGAACCTCATAACTTCGATGGGTCGATTCTGCTCGCGGTCAGTGGCGGAGTCGACTCTGTTGTTATGGCACATTGCATGTGTCATGGCAAAGTGAATCAAATAGCAATCGCGCACTGCAATTTTCATCTCAGGGGAGAGGAAAGTGACGGCGACGAGGCCTTTGTCAAGGCATTTGCCGAGAGGCTAGGATTGGTGTGTTACACAGCCGATTTTGATACTCTTGCGTATGCTCGGGAGAATGGCATAAGTGTGGAGATGGCTGCCCGCGAACTTCGCTACAGATGGTTTGATGAGCTATGCCATGAGTATGGCTTCGATGGAGTGGCAGTGGCGCATAATGCCAATGACAACGCGGAGACTTTGATGCTTAACCTTCTGCGCGGCACGGGACTGCGTGGCATAAAGGGTATGGAGTCTCAGACGCGCAACCCCTACGGCAGTTCGAAGGTATTCCGCCCCATGCTGGATATTCCCCGTGCAGATATCGAAGCCTACGCTAAGGAGAATGGACTCGAATGGCGTACGGATTCGACAAATCTTGAGAGCGATTGCAAGCGCAATATCCTGCGCAATGAGGTGTTCCCGATTTTTGAACGCATAAACCCTGCATACATCGCGACTCTCAACCGTGATATCCGGAATTTCCGTTCGGGAGATAATGACATTGTGGAGCAGATGCTCGAAGCGGGATTCAACGGTGCCAGCATAGACAGCGCTCTGGATCTGATGCAGAGCGAGCGCACCGTCAGCGGAAAGAGATTCTACTCCAGGACCCATGTCATGGCCATGACAGCCGATGGTCCCGTATTCGAAGCGATCGATGGCCGGAAAGGTGGGTGCCGGGCAAAGGTAGAACTGATAGGATGGGACGGCTCCAGGTCTCCCAAGACATCCGTGGGTATTACTCTGGTGGATGCAGACAAGGTGGGGGACCATCCTGTGATCCGCCGCTGGGATGCAGGCGATTATATGTATCCTATAGGGCTCAAAGGCAGAAAAAAGGTTAGCGATATACTTACCGACCTGAAACTCAATGTCTTGGAGAAAGACCGTGTTCTTGTGCTTGATGGTGGAGACCATCATGTTCTTGCGGTGATAGGATACAGGGTGGATGAGGGCGTCAAAATATGTGAAAAAACTACGCGTGTTTACCGTATTTCGCTGATATAATTCGTGACGAATTGCTATATTTGTTGTTTGTAATATATTAAAAGGTACTTGGATATGTACGAAATTCTTAAGAAGGAAATGCTGACATCTAACATCTGCCAGATGGTGGTGTCTGCTCCTATGCTTGCTGCAGGAGCAAAGCCCGGCCAGTTCCTTATTGTAAGGGCTGATGAGAAAGGGGAGAGAATACCTCTTACCATTTCAGATTATGACGCAGCTGAGGGTACTGTGACCATCGTCACACAGGCCATAGGCGCATCGACGATAAAAATCTGCTCAATGAACGAAGGCGACTGTTTCGCTGATGTAGTTGGCCCTCTGGGCAATCCGTCGGAGTTTATCAAATGGGACGAAGAGAAACTCAAGGCTTCCCGCTTCGTATTCCTTGCAGGTGGTGTGGGCTCCGCTCCTGTGTATCCGCAGGCAAAGTGGCTCAAGGAGCATGGCGCTACAGTAGATGTCATACTGGGCGCACGTACAAAGGATCTCCTCATATATGTAGATGACCTTCGTGCAGTGTCGACCAATCTGCATATCGCCACGGATGACGGTTCATTCGGTTTCCATGGCAACATCCCTGCCATGCTCGAGCACCTTGTCGTTAACGAAGGCGCCAGGTTCGACGAGTGCGTTGCAATAGGCCCTATGATCATGATGAAGTTCAGCGTACTTATGGCGCAGAAGCTCAATATCCCTGTCACTGTCAGCCTCAATACATTGATGGTGGATGGAACGGGAATGTGTGGTGCATGTCGCGTTACTGTGGATGGCAAGACACGTTTCGCGTGTGTGGACGGTCCGGAGTTCGACGGTACCAAAGTGGATTTCGATGAGGCAATGCGTCGTCAGAAACAGTATTTAACTCAGGAGCGTGAGGCCAAGGCAGCCGCAGAAGAGTCTGCAGAGGATTGCGCTTGCAAACAGAGAGGGCTTAAGTAATGGCAGAGAGAATTTCACGTACAGTGGCGCCGAATCAGGATCCAAAGGTCCGCGCTACCAATTTCGACGAGGTATGCCTCGGTTATGACGAGACTATGGCAGTCCGCGAGGCTTCGCGCTGTCTGAACTGCAAGAATCCCCGTTGTGTACAGGCTTGCCCTGTAAATATTCAGATTCCGGAATTCATTTCCAGGGTTGCTGCCGGAGACTTTGCTGCAGCAGCAGAAGTGATAGGACGTGATTCGTCGCTTCCTGCAATCTGCGGACGTGTGTGTCCGCAGGAGAACCAGTGCGAGGGCAGCTGTATCATGGGTATCAAGTTTGAGCCTGTGGCCATAGGTAATCTCGAGCGTTTCGTTGCCGACTGGAACCGGGAACATAAAAGTGCCGATGCGAAGCCTGTTCTTCCGGAGCCTAACGGATTCAAGGTGGCGGTCATAGGTTCAGGTCCTTCCGGACTTGCATGTGCATCAGATCTTGCCAAGCTTGGCTATAAAGTGACAATTTTCGAGGCTCTTCATCGTGCCGGAGGTGTGCTTGTATATGGCATCCCGGAGTTCCGTCTGCCTAAAGACCGTATCGTGGAGAAGGAGATAGAGGATGTGAAGGCTCTCGGTGTAGAGATCAGGACCAACGTTGTCGTGGGCCGTACAGTTACAATCGATTCTCTGCTCGATGGGGGATATGACGCTGTTTTCGTAGGCAGCGGAGCCGGTCTTCCACGTTTCATGGGTATCCCGGGTGAAAACCTCAATGGAGTATATTCTGCCAATGAATTCCTCACCCGTAACAACCTTATGAAAGCATATCGCAGAGATTACCTTACTCCTATCAATGCCGGTACAAAGGCAGTTATCGTAGGCGGCGGTAACGTGGCCATGGATGCGGCGCGCACAGCTCTTCGTCTGGGAGCAGATACTACCATTGTATATCGTCGTACCGAGAAAGAGCTCCCTGCACGTAAGGAAGAGGTACATCATGCAATGGAGGAAGGTATTAACTTTGAGTTACTTACAAATCCTACTGAGATTTTAGTAGACGATAATGGTTGGGTTTCTGGTATGAAATGTATCAGAATGGAACTTGGTGAGCCAGATGAGTCGGGTAGAAGACG
>JAZRXU010000092.1:0-22076 GCA_045600345.1 Candidatus Cryptobacteroides sp.
GCTCAAAGGTCTCACCCCTGCCCAGGCACGTGCAGAACTCAAGAAATGGTTCGTGCGCTTCGGCATCCAGGACTGGTGGGACAAGAAGGTGGAGGAACTGTCCAAGGGTATGGCCCAGAAGGTGCAGTTTATCACGACAGTATGCCATAACCCGAAACTCCTGATCCTCGACGAGCCGTTCAGCGGTTTCGATCCTGTAAATGCGCAGATCATACGTGATGAGATCCTGCGTCTGAAGGCTGAGGGTGCCACCATCATCTTGTCGACTCACAACATGGAGTCTGTCGAGGAGCTTTGCGATGAGATAGCGCTCATCAACAAGTCGCACGTCGTGCTCAAGGGCTCTGTAGACCAGATCCGTCATCAATACGGCAGTAATAATGTAGAACTAGTATATCAGAGCGAGGCCCCTATCTCAGCTCCACAGGATGGTTCTTTCCAGGTGCTCAGCGATGAGGTGGAGGGCGGCCATCATACGGCGGTGCTTTCGCTGCCTAAGGAAGGAGACACCAATGCAGTGCTCACTTATCTTATTTCAAATGGTATACGTGTCAGCTCTTTCAAGGAACTGCTGCCACGTATGAACGATATTTTCATCAAACTTGTCAAAGAGTAGCCATGAACTTCCAAACCATAAGTGTTGTAATCTCCAGGGAGTATGCGACACGCGTCAAAAAGAAATCGTTTCTTATCACCACGTTTCTCGTACCTGTGCTGTTTGCGGCGCTATGCTGTCTGCCTGCGCTTATAATGATGTTCAGCAAGAACGAGATCAAGAACGTGGCGGTGGTCGACAAATCATCCATCGTGATGCCTGTGCTCGAATCTAATTCCGAGGTAAGATGGGAAGATTGCAGCGCATGTATACTTGATTCTCTCCGGGCACAGTTCAACGAACTTGAGTATGACGGTATCGTGTATGTCAGCCCTGTCAGCGATGATAAGACAGTCTCCGTTTCGACATACTCCAAGAAGCCACTCGGCATGTCTGTGCTCGCTTCGCTTGAAAACAAGGTGAAGGATGCAGTCGAGGACTATCGCATACAGCAGTATAATATTGAAGGCCTCAAGAATATACTCGAGGAAGTCCGTCCTGATATCGATGTAAAGAGTTATACCATTACTGATGACGGTGAGGACAAGATATCCAATTCGACTGTCTATATGATACTCTCCATGGGTCTCGGCATCATCATCTTCATGTTTGTCACCATGTTCTCGTCTGCTGTGATGCAGAGCGTCGTGGAGGAGAAGCAAAGCAAGGTCATAGAGGTGCTGCTTAGCAGTGTGAACTCGCTGGATCTGATGTTCGGCAAGATCATAGGTGTGGCACTTGTAGCTCTGACGCAGTTCCTGCTCTGGATAATCCTCACGGCTGTTCTGGTAGGTGGCGTTTTCGCATTCGTGGGATCGGATACTCTTATGGGTGCTTCTTCCAATCCTATGGAGATGGTGCAGGGGATGGATCCAGGTGCCATGATGGGTGTGGATGCAGCTGCGCTGGCAGGCGGCGAGTTTACTGAGCTTCAGGAGGTGATGCAGACTCTGTCATCGATCAATTACACGGAGCTCATCGTCAGCTTCCTGTTGTTCTTCATTCTTGGTTATCTGCTGTATGCATCGCTGTTTGCGGCCATAGGTTCGGCTGTCGAGAGCATGGAAGACAGCAATAATCTTCAGATGCCTCTTACCGTGCCTCTTATGCTCGGTTATTTCATCGCGATATATTCATGGAATGCCCCTGACAGCGCATTGGCAATATGGGGATCGATGATTCCCTTCACTTCTCCTATAGTAATGCTCGCGCGTATCCCGTTCGGGGTGCCTGTGTGGCAGATTGCGGTGTCTTTGGGACTTCTGCTGCTCACATTCGTGCTCATGGCATGGCTGTCGGCCAAGATATATCGCGTAGGTGTGCTCACCTCAGGCAAGAAAGCTAATTGGAAAGATCTTTGGAAATGGTTGAGAATGTAAGAAAATGCGCCTTTGTGGTGCTGATGATTACCAGTGTATCTGCGTATGCGCAGAATTTTACAAAGCTGGATTTTCACTGGGACCGTGTAATGATGGATGGCAGCCGGGTTGAGGCTGCAGGCGAGACTCCGTGCGGGCTTCAGAAAAAGGTAGCCAGGGTAGTGGACGCAGTCCAGCCCCGGATGGCCGAACTGAAGAAGGTAGTCGGCTATAGCGATGCGGTTCTTTTCAAGTTGGCTCCGGAGAGCCCTTTGAGTAACTGGTATGCTGACCTTATGCTCGTTCAGGGTGAGAAAATATCTGGCAGAAAGATAGATGTTTCTGTAGGTAACTTCGGCGGTATCCGTGTCGATATGCCCAAGGGTGATGTCATTGTGGATGATATCCGCAGCATGTTTCCTTTCAAGAATGATATTGTCATACTGGAGATGAGGGGCGGTCAGCTTCGCAAGCTCTTTGAGCAGATGGCAGCCACCCGTTTTGAGATTCTTGGTGGAGTACGTGTAGTGACTCACGACAAGAAACTCGGGAGTGCTGTAGTCGGCGGGCAGCCTCTCGATGACTCTAAACTTTATACTGTAGTGTCCAATACGTTCCTGCTTCACGGAGGAGACGGACTGTATCTTGCAGACCTCTCGGAAAAAGTGGAGAATACCGGTGCCGATATGTACGAGACCGTGATGGATTATATCACGACCCTTACGGCTGCAGGCAGACATATTTCCGGCGATTTCGATGGACGTGTCATATCTACAACGTCACGCCCGTTGGGCAAACTGGTAGTTCCCCGTTATGTGGGTTATGCTCCGGAGTATGTGGATGATGCCAGGACGGCAGCGCATAACCTGAATATTCTTCATACCAACGACACACATTCTCAGATCGAGCCTATCCGCGCCGGGGAGAATGCGGGACAGGGCGGTGTTTGCGAACGTGCTGCTTTCGTAGACAGTGTCCGCGTGGCTGACGGCCGCCGCAATGTACTCCTCGTCGATGCCGGAGACTTCGAACAGGGAACTCCATATTTCTCTCTGTTCCGTGGTAAAGTTGAGATAGAGACCATGAACAGGATGAAGTACGATGCAGCGACATTGGGCAATCATGAGTTTGATAATGGAATTGACGATCTGGCCAAACGTATGAAGAAAGCTAAATTCAAATTGGTTCTCTGTAATTACGAATTCTCTCATCCGGGTTTGAAAAGACTCGTGAAACCATATACGATTGTTCGCCGTGGAGGTCATACAATAGGCATTATCGGCGTGCTGACCGATGTTCGAAGTGTGGTCGATATAGATGTGGCCCGTCAGATGAAGTGTTTTGACCCTGTGGATCCTGTGAATCACTATGCAAAATATCTCAAGGAAGAGAAGTCCTGCGACATAGTGGTTGTGCTCTCGCATCTGGGCACGGTTGGAGGACATGCCGGCTCGGATGGTTCGGCCGCCAATGATATGCAGCTGGCTGCTTCTACTCGCAATGTGGACATCATAATCGGAGGTCATACACATACCAATCTTGACGCACCTGTCATGGTGGCAAATCCTGATGGCGACATGGTGCCTGTCGTAACAGATTACTGCAGGGGAATATATGTCGGGGAAATCAAAATTAATTAGTATATTCGCGACTTAAAATTTCATGACACATAAAATGGAAGAGAATCTCAACGTAGCAGAGGAAAAGAAGCTTAACTTCCTCGAGGAAATTATCGAGAACGATCTCGCAGAGGGTAAATTCAAAACTATCCTTACCCGTTTCCCGCCAGAGCCCAACGGTTATCTGCATCTTGGACATGCCAAGAGTATATGCCTTAACTTCGGCCTTGCGCAGAAATACGGAGGTAAGACCAACTTGCGCTTCGATGATACCAATCCTGTGAAAGAGGATACCGAGTACGTTGATTCCATTAAAAACGATATCCACTGGCTGGGCTTTGACTGGGCAGAGGAACGCTACGCTTCCGACTACTTCGACCAGCTTTACGAGTGGGCTGAGAAGATGATTGTGGAAGGACTTGCCTATGTCGATGATCAGACACAGGAGGAGATACGCCTGGGACGTGGTACGGTTCAGACCCCTGGTACCAACAGCCCGTACCGCGACCGTACTCCTGAGGAGAATCTCAGGATCTTCCGTGAGATGCGTGACGGCAAGTATCCGGATGGCGCCAAGGTGCTCCGTGCCAAGATTGATATGGCACATCCCAACATGATGTTCCGTGATCCTATCCTGTATCGTATCATTCATGCTTCACACCACCGCACAGGCGACAAGTGGTGCATCTATCCTATGTATGACTATACTCATGGACAGTGCGATAGCATAGAGAACATCACTCACTCCATCTGTACTCTCGAATTTGACGTTCACCGTCCTCTGTACGACTGGTTTATCAAGACCCTCGATATCTTCCCTTCACATCAGTATGAGTTCGCACGTCTTAACCTCACATACACCGTGATGTCTAAGCGCAAGCTTCTTGAACTCGTACAGAAGGGCCTAGTAAGCGGTTGGGACGATCCTCGTATGCCTACCATCTGCGGTATCCGCCGCCGTGGTTACACTCCTGAGGCTCTCAAGATGTTCTGTGACAAGATAGGCGTAGCCAAGCGAGAGCAGCTTATCGATCTCCAGCTTCTCGAGTGGTGTGTGCGTCAGGACCTCAACGAGCGTTCGAACCGTTATATGGTAGTGTCTGACGATCCTATCAAGGTTACGATCACCAACTGGGAGCCAGGTAAAGTGGAGTGGTTCGAAGCCCCTCTCAATCCGGCAGCCCCTGAAGGAGCAAAACGCCGTGTTCCATTCACCGGCTCACTCTACATCGATCGTGCAGACTTCATGGAGGATGCTCCTGCCAAATTCTTCCGCCTCAAACCAGGTGGAGAGGTTCGTCTGAAATACACTTACATTGCAAAATGCGAAGAGGTTATCAAAGATGAGAACGGTAAGGTTGTAGAGCTTAAATGTACTATCGATCCTACCACACATCCTGCTTCAGGCCAGTGGCGCAGCGTCAAGGGTACTATTCATTGGGTTAGTGCCGAGTATGCCAAAGAGGTTGAGCTTCGCATCTATGACAAGCTCTTCACAGAGCCTCAGATGGGTAATATCCCGGAAGATAAAGACTACAAGGATTATCTCAATCCGGAAAGTCTCGTAGTGACAAAAGGTCTGTGTGAACCTGCCATGCTCGAAGACAAGAGCGGTATCGCAGTGCAGTTCGAACGTGTGGGTTACTTCTATGCCGATCAGGACAGCACCCCTGAGCATCCAATCTTCAACAAGACCACAGCCTTGAAGGACAGCTTCAAGTTCTAATCATAGAAAAAGGGGCAAGCTACTTACATCGCACCGCTACAACCTTGTACCCTTGCTACCTTCCGGTCCTGGGGGAATTCCAAGGGAGCTGGTCGTGTAAGACTTACCCCATTGCAAAGTTATATAAAATCAGGGAAACTGCAAAAAATTAGTCCAGACTTGTGAATATGAAGGGTAGCAGGTCGTCCACCTTCTCGAATTTGAGCACCTGTTTGCCTCCTATCAGTATTATGCTCATAGGGTGCTTGCCCACCTTTTGATATTCAGCCATCACCTGTCTGCAGGCTCCGCATGGCGTAGCCGGAAACGAAGGTACTGAACCGTCATCGTATGTGGATGTAATGGCTATGCTGACCTGAGGCACACCCGGATAGGTGGCATTTGCGTAAAACATTGCAGTGCGTTCAGCGCATAGGCCTGAAGGATAAGCCACGTTTTCCTGGTTGGCACCTTTGACGATGGTTCCGTCTGCCAGACGTACCGCCGCACCTACATGGAAATTCGAGTGGGGAGCGTATGAACCTTTCAGTGCATCAATGGCGGCATGGCAGAGTTCCTGATCCTGCCCGTTCATCTGCTCGATAGAGTCAAACTTCTGATAATTAATAACTAACTTCTCTTCCATAAATAAGTAGATAGTATTACAAATATAACTTTTTTTGGCGAAAACGTGGCATTTGTACTAAATTTGTCAATATGAAAGTTTGTATAGGTCTATCTGGCGGCGTGGACTCATCTGTAGCCGCACTACTTCTCAAACAGCAGGGCTACGATGTGTTCGCCCTTTTCATGCAGAATTGGCATGATGCTTCTACGACTCTACACGGCGAGTGTGAATGGGAAGAGGATCGTTTTATCGCAGAGATAGTAGCCAGAAAGATAGGCATACCTTTCCATTTTGTCGATTTGAGCGGTCCATATCGTCAGAGGGTCGTGGACTACATGTTTTCAGAGTATGAGAAAGGACGTACCCCAAATCCAGATGTGCTTTGCAATCGCGAGATAAAGTTCGATGCGTTCTGGGAGGAAGCCAAGCGTCTGGGTGCAGATATGGTGGCGACAGGTCATTACTGCCGTAAGGAGGAGGCAGTGGATGAGAATGGTAACAAAGTGTATCGTATACTCGCAGGTACAGATCCTAACAAAGATCAGACGTATTTTCTGTGCCAGCTTACCCAGGAACAGCTCTCTACCGCAATGTTTCCTATCGGCGATCTTCTCAAGCCGGAAGTACGATGTATCGCTAAAGAGGCGGATCTGCCATCTGCAGAGAAAAAGGACAGCCAGGGGATATGTTTCGTAGGTAAAGTGGACCTGCCGGTATTTCTGCAGCAGAAACTGAAATCGGTGAAAGGGAATATTGTAGAGGTGTATGACGCGTTCTATGCTGATAATGAACAGTATAAGTTCAATAAAAGCATTGAGGATGCATTGGCGGACGGGTCAATGTCTATTGAGCAACTGTCTGACGAGCAGCTTCTGAGATTCTCCACACCTGTCTCTTATGGTGACATCAGGTTCGAGACAGAGACCTATCGCAGTGGTCATAAGCATGTCAAGAAGACACGGTATAAAGCAAATCCGTATGGTAAGATAGTGGGAGAACACGACGGGGCACAGTTCTATACAATAGGGCAGCGCCGCGGCCTGGCTGTCGGAGGTCATGCGTCGTCTGTCTTTGTAATCGGCACGGATATACCTGATAATATCATATATGTGGGTGAGGGGCATGAGCATAAAGGCCTTCTTCGCAGCTGTCTGCGCATCAGTCCTGACGAGATACACTGGATACGTCGCGATCTCGAGATGAAAGCAGGGGAGCAGCGTGAATATATGGTACGCATCCGTTACCGCCAGCCTCTCGAAAAGGCTACCCTTGTCATGAGGGAGAATGGTCTCTTCATAGTGTTTGACCGTCCTCAGCGGGGTATCACTCCAGGACAGTTCGCGGTATGGTACACACCGGATGGTGAAATGCTAGGCAGCGGCGTTATCTAGTGTCATGATAAAAGCACTACCCCGAAACGACATCGCTTTTAGATACAGGTTTATGCGAGTCTTGGTCGGGGTAGCGCTTTTATAAAAACAACGCCGATCTATTTCGCAGCTGATAATCCGGCGAGATGGCCGGTGCAGAATGCCAGCTGCAGGTTGTAGCCGCCAGTGTCAGCATCGATATCCAGCACTTCTCCCGCAAAATACAATCCCGGCACTATGCGGGACTCCATGGTCTTGGGTACAATATCACCGGTGGATACTCCGCCGGCAGTGACCACGGCGCGTTCGTAGCCTACGTATCCCGCAATGTCGAACTTCAACGGGCGTTCGTCCTTTTTGAAATTGATCTGCACACTCACCTTGCTGCCGTTCTCCAGTGCCCTCACTGCACGGCGAGAAACTTTATATCCTATAGGGCCCTCCAGTCCGCCATCCGTGAAATCGATGTCTCCGAACTCACTCTGCACCAGAGCGCCGTCTATATAAAGGTCCAGGCCCACGTTTTTCATGCTGCGTCCGCAATACTGCTGTCCCACCGCCCCCAGTGGAGTATTTCTATGAATGTGCTTTATCCCGTCCTTACTAATATGTTCTTCCTCGCAAATGACCGGGTTCATTGAGCCGTGAACGGCTGGCTCTGTCGAGTCAAGCATGACCCTTTTTACCGCTTGACGAGGCAGAGCCCCGTTTACGGCCTTATATCCAACCGGCACCAGCGCAGTCAAAGACGGATAAAGCTTGGTGACACTGTGCCCAAGTTCAGCTGCAAATCTGTACCCATCGCCGGTTGATCCTGTTGTAGGATAGGAAAGCCCACCGCATGTTATAATGAGTTTCCGGCAGCTGTAACGCAATCCTTTCGTCGTTCCGAGCACAAAACCATCCGATGAGCGCTCAATTGATGTGACTCCGCAATCGGTTGTGATGCGGCTGCCTGCCTTCTTGACGAGGCTGACAAGCGTATCCACTACGTCTACGGCCTTGTGCGACTCCGGGAATGCCCTTTCTCCGCGTTCCACTACGCATGGCAGCCCTGCGGATTCCAGCATCTCCATGACTTTTTCAGGAGGCAGGGAGTAAAACGCGCTGCGTACAACATTAGCTTTGGGATGAATGTGGGTGCTGAACTCCTGCCATGGTTTCACGTTGGTGAAGTTGCACCGCCCTTTGCCGGTGATCATCATCTTGCGTGCCACTCGGGGCATTTTCTCGAGCACAAGACTCCCGGGAGCTGCGATTGCAGCCATCAGACCTGCCGCCCCCGCACCTATTATTATAATATCGGAATGAATCATTATGACTTCGAAGATTAGAGCCCCAAAGCCACCTTGGTGGCTCGGCACGGGTAGTGCCGCATTTCCCCTCGGGGAATGTCACGGAGTGACAAGGGGGTAATACTCGGCTCGTAGAGCCGAGTGTGGGAGTTGAACCCACGACCTTCGCGTTACGAATGCGATGCTCTAACCAACTGAGCTAACTCGGCAAAAGAATATCCAAAATTAATAATTAATTCTGATATCTATGGTCTTATTTTCACAAAAAGTTGCTTCAAGGTGACAATCCCCATCCTCGGCGCTCGCTAAAGGCTGCTCCTGGTCGAGCTGGATGGCCACAAAATCTCCTATTCGAATGCTGCTGTGTGCGCTCAGGCGTACGATAGCATTCTCGATGGCCTTCTTAAGTCCTGCTGTGTCGCAGCTGAATATCTTTACACCCTCACGACGTACTTCAAATCTGTTTTCATCATCTTCAAGCACCATCCTGTTGTACAAAGGATAGGGCAGGAGGGTCGTATGGTCGAGAATGTCTGGCGAGACAGCTTCGCAACGCGGGTACAGTAACGCTCCCAGGGCTATTGAGTCATAGTAGCGATCTGCGAAGCCGGGCTGTACAGCCTTGCCGGCTTTGGATATGCGTGCGTACAGTACAGGAGCCCATTCGATGGAAACTATGTCATCAGCCGCATAAAAGTCGCCGTTCTCCTTGTCTATCGTAGTGTCCGGGCGTGCGCTGCAACGGCCCTGTCTGTCCAATATCAGTACATTCATGGTCTGCTTCAGTGCTGTTGCTAGAATAGTTTCCCGTTATTGAAACGGTTCATGAGGTCGTTCAGGGAATCTTCGCTGGCCGGGCGTTTCATCGCCTCGGCGTCAGCGCTCTTGCGCTCGGCATCATACTGCTCGCGCAGTTTTGCGAATTGATGCTTGGTGTCGAGAGTAAACTCCCCGTTCTCAATCCATGCAAAGTATGATGGCTCGGTCTTGTAGACCTCACGCACAGTCTTGCCCTTATGCTTGCCGAAAGAGATTATCGGCTCGTCATTGCCGTTCAGCACTATGCGTCCTGCATAATCAACATATTTCTTGGAGCCTGTAGAGTATTGTGCAAGCCATTCGACGTCGTTCTGCAATCCATCCGGAGTCTGTTCCTTGTCATATGGATATCTGTCCAGCTGGCCTTTAAGCACCTCGTATGTGGCAACAGTATCGGCCTCTGCTCCATGTGCTCCCTCAAAGTCGCATCCGCAGTAGAAGATGTGGGCAGCCTTGAGATTGCGCGGTTCACGCTGATGGAATATGTTCTGGACGTCCACCATCTTCTTGTCGTGAAGATCCATCTTGAAGTTCTTGTGGCAGTATTTGCGCACACGCTCGAATTCCTCGGCGAGAAGCGGAAGGTCGAACTTTGCGGAGTTGAAGCCTGCGAGGTCAGAGTCGGCCATGAATTGTCCGACCTCCACGACTACATCCTGGAATTTCGGGCAATCCTTGACGTCTGCATCTGATATGCCATGCACTTTCTCAGCTCCCGGGTCCATTTTCTTCTGACAGTTGTGCTCATAATCCCATGGGCACAGACGCCATGTTTTGATGATGGTCTCGTTAGCACCGTTCTCGCAGGGCATGATTTTGACAAAGCTGAGCTCTACGATACTGTCGCTGGCAATATTCAAGCCCGTGCTCTCAATGTCAAAAAAGAGCAGGGGCTTCTTGAGTGATAGTTCCATTATTTGTGCGCTGTGTTAAATCTGGACAGGCATGAGGATGCCGCAGATCTTCTCTGTCTGTTCGCCTTCGTCAGCCGGAAGCAGGAGAGCAGCGCGACGGGCATCGGCAAATTTGATCACAACTTCGCTGCAACCGAGGTTGCTGAGAATCTCAACGAGGAATGTAGATTTGAAGCCGATCTGGAGGTCCTGACCGTCGTACTGGCATTTGGTCTTCTCGTGAGCTGCAATGCTGAATCCCAGATCCTGTGCAGATACTTCGAGCGAGTCGTTGGCCAGGTCGAAACGAATCTGGTTCGATGCCTTGTTGGCACATACTGATACACGTTTGACGCAGTTGAGAAGCTGCAGGCGGTCAATCTTCAGAACATTACTGTTGTTCTGTGGTATTACGTCGCGGTATTTAGGATATTTTCCTACGATAAGACGGCATACTACCATGGTGCTGCCGAATGTGAATACGGCATTCTTGTTATCATATGATATCTCTACGTTCTCAACGTCCTTTCCTATGATGGAGCGCAGGATTGCTGCCGGCTTCTTGTGCAGGATGAAGCTGCTCTGTTCCTCTGTTTTGACATCGGTGGTTGTGAAGCATATGAGCTTGCGTGAGTCGGAGGCCACGAGTGTGGTGCCCGCTGCAGACATGTCGAAGAGAATACCGTTCATCACCGGGCGCATCTCATCGTCGTCAGTTGCGTAGATGGTGCTGGAAATACCGTCGATAAGAGTCTGGGCAGGGAATGTAACCTGAGTCGCAGTCTCGTCGGTA
The DNA here is from genome assembly GCA_045600345.1 of Candidatus Cryptobacteroides sp. Taxonomy (GTDB): domain Bacteria; phylum Bacteroidota; class Bacteroidia; order Bacteroidales; family UBA932; genus Cryptobacteroides. The sequence continues at coordinate 11,076 of JAZRXU010000092.1, forward strand.
GTGGTGATTTCGGGATATTCGTCTGCCGGGAAGTATGGGAGTGTTGAGTCACCGCCCATCCAGCTGCACTCGAAATAGTTTTCTTTTACTGTTTTGATCGTGATAGGCTGGTCAGGAAGCTCTTTGAGGAGTTCCATGAGAGTCTTGGCCGGAACGGCGATCTTGCCCTCTTCCTGTGCCTGTTCCACTTCGATTCTAGTGCGGAGAGCAAGCTCCTGGTCAAAAGCTGTAATCTCGAGGGTGTTGCCCTGAAGGTTGAAAAGGAAGTTCTCGAGAATTGGCAGACCGGCTTTGGCAGGGATCGCCTTCGAAACGGCCATAGTGCCTTTGAGCAGCTCTGAGCTGGAAATGATAAGTTTCATATAATTTTAAATTTAATATTTCATATTAACCGGACAAATATAATAAAAATACCTTAAATTTGGCACTCGAATTGATAAAATGCTGTGTCAGTAAAATATATAATATGAAAAAGGCAATTCTCTCTATCGTTATCTCAGCTCTCGTCGGTGGCGGAGCTGCGTATTTTGTAGTTAAAAAGATGATGCCGGAGCCTCAGGAAACGCTTCAGATTCTGACTTCGGATGGCTCGTCATACCGCACTGTGAATCTCAATGTCGGCGAATACCCCGATTTTACATATGCGGCCGAGACCTGTGTCGATGCCGTTGTGTATGTCAAGGTGGCGGTGCCTGTCCATGTCCGTCACGCCAACAGCATATTCGATTTCTTTCTTGGCATGCCGTCGGTAGGCACCCGTGAACAGATAGGCTCAGGCTCGGGTGTGATCATCCGCAATGATGGATATATCGTGACCAATAACCATGTCGTGGGTGATGCCAGCCGTATCGAAGTTACGCTCAATAACAATCAGACATATCCAGCCACTCTTGTGGGTGCCGATCCGGCAACAGATGTCGCTATCATTAAAATTGACGCCAACGGACTCCCATCTGTTCCGTTTGCCGACTCGGATCAGCTGCGTCTCGGAGAGTGGGTGATAGCTATCGGCAGTCCTTATGACCTTCGTTCTACAATCACTGCAGGTATCGTGAGTGCAAAGGGCCGCAGCATGCCAAGCTACAACTCGAAAGAGGTCAAGATAGAGTCATTCATTCAGACCGACGCTGCTGTGAATCCGGGCAATTCAGGCGGTGCTCTTGTGAACAAGAAGGGTGAGCTCGTAGGTGTCAATACCGCAATCATCTCTCCGTCAGGTACATTCACCGGCTATTCGTTCGCCATTCCTTCGAATATGGTCCATAAGATAGCGGACGACCTCATCAACTACGGCGCGGTACAGCGCGTGATGCTTGGTGTGGTTGTAGCTGAAATTAATGCAGAATTCGCAGCTCAGTTGAAACTTTCTGCTCCAATGGGCGTATATATCAATGAGGTTCAGAATGAGAGTGCTGCACAGAAGGCAGGTATGCGTCAGGGTGACGTCATCCTTGCCATCGGCGGGATGAAGATCAACAGCTTTGCCAATCTCCAGGAATCTGTAAGCAGTTTCCGCCCGGGTGATGCGACAGAAGCAGTGATCTATCGTGATGGTGAGCAGATGACTCTCGGACTGTCATTCTAGATAATATACGTTGTATAGATAATGAGACAGCTTAAAATTACCAAATCCATCACTAACCGTGAGAGTGCCTCTCTGGATAAATATCTCCAGGAGATAGGTCGCGAAGAACTGATTTCCGTCGAGGAGGAAGTCGAGCTTGCCCAGCGTATACGCAAGGGTGACAAGGCCGCTCTGGAGCGTCTTACGCGCGCAAATCTCCGTTTTGTGGTCTCTGTCGCGAAACAGTACCAGAACCAGGGACTGAGCCTTCCTGACCTTATCAATGAGGGGAATCTCGGTCTTATCAAGGCAGCTGAGAAGTTCGACGAGACCCGTGGCTTCAAGTTTATCTCGTATGCGGTGTGGTGGATACGTCAGAGCATTCTGCAGGCTCTGGCAGAGCAGTCTCGTATTGTCCGTCTTCCTCTCAACCAGGTAGGCGCTCTCAATAAGATCAACAAGGCTCAGAGCAAGTTCGAGCAGGAGTTCGAGCGTATGCCTTCATCCGAAGAACTCGCCGAGATGGTGGATATCCCTCACGAGAAGATTGCCGACACGATGCGTGTTTCAGGACGTCACGTCAGCGTGGATGCTCCGTTTGTCGAAGGTGAGGATAACAGCCTTCTCGATGTTCTGGTCAATGACGATTCGCCGAACGCAGACCGCGGTCTTGTCAGCGAAAGCCTCAATACGGAGATTGAGCGGGCTCTGCAGACACTTGCGCCACGTGAGCGCGAGATTGTAAAATCATTCTTTGGTATCGGTTGTCAGGAAATGACACTCGAGGAGATAGGCGAGCGCTTCGGCCTTACTCGCGAGCGTGTCCGTCAGATCAAGGAAAAAGCCATTCGTAAACTTAAAAACAATTCCAGAAGCAAGCTTCTCAAGGGATACTTGGGATAGTTGCTCGAAACTAAAACATAATTATATTTAATGAATCCGGATATTTTTATTGCCACCAAGGCGCAGGAGGCGGTAGAGCAGCTCTACGGAGTAAAGCCAGAACTCAATGTTCTTCAGGTGAGCCCTACACGCAAGGAATTTGAGGGAGATTACACCTTAGTGGTATTCCCGCTTTTGAAAATCAGTCATCTCGCTCCCGAAGCTACAGCACAGGCTGTTGGAGCTTATCTGCAGGAGCACAATCCAGAAATATCATCGTATAACGTTGTAAAAGGCTTTTTGAACATATGCCTTTCTGCGGTTTATTGGAACGGAGTTCTTTCGGCTATTGCTGCGGCAGAAGACTATGGTCAGCTGCCTTCTACCGGAAAGACCATAATGGTGGAGTTTTCGTCTCCAAATACCAACAAACCGCTTCATCTCGGTCATATCCGCAATAATCTCCTTGGATGGTCTGTTTCCCAGCTTCTTGCTGCTGCCGGCCATAATGTGATAAGGGTGAACCTTGTGAATGACAGGGGCATCCATATCTGCAAGAGCATGCTGGCATGGCTCAAGACGGCAAATGGTGCCACTCCGGAAACCTCAGGAAAGAAGGGCGACCATCTCGTGGGCGACTGTTATGTAGCTTTCAACGATATATATAAGAAGGAAGTTGCGTCCCTCACGGAGAAATATGTTGCCGAGGGTATGGATGCCGAGGCTGCGAAGGAACAGGCAGAAAAGAATTCTCCATCACTGCTGGAGGCGCAGGATATGCTCTTCAAATGGGAGAACGGCGATCCTGAGGTCCGTGCCCTGTGGGAGAAGATGAACAGCTGGGTATATGCCGGCTTTGACAAGACGTACAAAGACCTTGGTATCAGCTTCGACCGCATCTATTATGAGTCACAGACATATCTCAACGGCAAGGCCCTGGTGCAGAAAGGCCTCGATATGGGTGTTCTGGAACGTATGCCGGACGGTAGCGTATGGTGCGACCTTACTGCAGACGGCCTGGATAGAAAACTTCTCCTCCGCAAGGATGGCACCTCTGTGTATATGACTCAGGACCTTGGCACTGCAAAACAGCGCTTCGAGGAGTATAAGCTTGACGAGGAGATTTATGTTGTGGGAAATGAGCAGAACTACCATTTCCAGGTGCTCAAGCTCATTCTCAAGAAACTTGGCTTCGACTGGAGCGATGCCATCTACCATATGTCATACGGTATGGTGGAACTCCCTGAGGGCAAGATGAAATCTCGAGAAGGCACTGTTGTGGATGCGGATGACCTTATCAATGATATGTACAATACCGCAAGGGAGACATCACTCGAGCGTGGAAAGATAGACGGTATGAGCGAGCAGGAGCAGGATAAGCTTTTCCATATGATAGGACTGGGCGCTCTCAAGTACTTTATCATCAAGGTGGATCCGAAGAAGACCATGCTTTTCGACCCTAAGGAGTCTATCGATTTCAATGGAAATACAGGCCCGTTCATTCAGTACACTCATGCGCGTATATGCTCTATCCTCCGCAAGGCAGCCGAGCAGGGCATCGATGTGGATAATGCTTCTGTGGCTCCGTCTGTTGCTCTCAGTAGCAAGGAGGTGGGAATCGTCAAACTTCTCGCAGGATTCCCGGACAAGATAGCGGAAGCTGCTGCAGCTCATTCTCCTGCGCTCGTCGCCAACTACGCGTACGAACTTGCCAAGGAGTTCAACCAGTATTATCACGACACTCCTATGCTCAAGGAGCAGGATGAGTCTGTGAAGACCGCTCGTCTGATGCTCATCAATGCCATTGCAGGCGTCCTGCGCAAGGCAATGGGCATACTCGGTATTGAACTCCCTAATAAAATGTAAATAAATTTGGTAGGATTGTATTTTTGTAATAATATTGCACCCAGATTTCAGCAAGTTTTACAATGGACAATAAAAAGAGAAGAGTAGTCAGTTACGAGAATATGGACGAGGTCCTTCGTGCTGCGTTTGAAGAGAAGTATCCTAAAGGTGTTGTGGATTACCTTCCAGAGGCTAATCGTTACGATAAACCGGACGGAACATTCTTTTATGCTGTCACTATAGAGACTTCTGATACTATCGCGCTTATCAAGGTAAATGTCAATATTGATGCTGCCGAGGATATTGAGAACTGGCTTAACTCCGAGGATGATGGCGAAGAAGAGCCAGCAGGTGACAGCGGAAACAATCTTCCTGACGATAATATCTCTCAATACTCTGATGGCGAGAACGACTCAGCGGATTCGGAGTAGGATAAGTCGTATCACCTCCAGGTTTGCCCAGCGGGACCTTCTTCTTGTATTATCATTAATTGTAGGTACTGCATGCGGTTTCGCATCCGTACTTCTCCATTATCTCATTCATAATATTCGTGCCCTGGCCACCGGATGGATAGATGAACGTTTCATGTTCATGTATGCCATTCTTCCCGGTCTGGGCATGTTGATTTCACTTCTCCTCGTAAGGTATGTCGTGAGGGACAATATAGGCCATGGCGTTACAAAGGTGCTGGTGGCTGTGTCCAAGAACGAGAGCAAGATCAAGTCTCACAATATGTGGAGCTCGATTCTCACCAGCAGCATCACTATAGGAATGGGTGGATCCGTAGGCGCTGAGGCTCCTATAGTTTATACCGGTGCAGCTATCGGCTCCAACGTGGCCCGCTGGATGGGCATGGGCCATAAGGAAGTGACTATACTTCTGGGCTGCGGCGCTGCAGGAGCAGTGGCAGGTATATTCAAGGCTCCTCTTGCAGGCATACTTTTCACGCTCGAGATATTGCTCTTCAATATGTCAATGACCAGTATGCTGCCACTGCTTCTCAGCACAGTGTCGGCTACCGTGGTCTCATATATCTTCACAGGTACCACCTCGCAGTTCAGTTGTGCACTCACTCCTTTTGCCATGCATAATATACCGGCATATCTTGTGCTTGGCGTCTTCTGTGCTGTATGTTCGCTGTACTTCAACCGCACAACTCTCTGGCTTGAGGACAAGGCCAAGAAGGTGTCCAACCCATATGTAAAATGGGCTGTATGTGCGGCTGGATTGGGTATTCTCATATATCTGTTTCCTCCGCTCTATGGCGAAGGGTATACCGATCTGCAGACTCTTCTGCATGGACGGACTCCTGACCTGAATGGTCAGACTCCTCTCGCTTTCTTCATGTCCAAGCCGTGGCTGGTGCCGCTGTTCTTTGTACTGATTATCATCATCAAGGTGTTCAGTATGACCTTCACCAATGCAGGCGGAGGTGTCGGCGGTACATTCGGTCCTACGCTGTTTATCGGCGGCGTTGCAGGCTTTGTGGTTGCACGAGTTCTCAATCTTGCTTTCATCAATATAGACTACGTAGTGCCGGAGGCAAATTTCGTGCTGGTGGGCATGGCTGGTCTTATGGCAGGTGTGATGCAGGCGCCGATGACGGCAATCTTCCTTATTGCCGAGATTTCGGGAGGGTATGAGCTTCTCATTCCGCTTATCATCACGGCAACTATTTCGTACGGTATCTCTCATGCCGTCGACCCGTATTCCATCTATACAAAGCGTATTGCGGCCCGTGGAGAGCTTCTTACCCACGATTCCGACCAGGCCGTTCTTACTCTTCTCAAGGTCAACGATTTTCTTGAGTCGGATTTCAAGACGGTCAGGATCGAAGATACCCTGGGCGATTTTGTGAAGGCTGTATCTTCGTCCAAGCGTAATATTTTCCCTGTCGTCGACTCAAAACATCGTTTCCAGGGATATGTATCGCTCGATGATGTCCGCAAGGATATGTTCAAGCAGGAATTGTATGACACAATCCATGTGTATAATCTCATGCAGTCTGCTCCGGAATATATCTATGACACGGACAATATGCAGACAGTTATGCAGAAGTTCGAAAAAACAGGGGCATGGAATCTCCCTGTTGTCAGCATAGACCGTATTTACATGGGCTTCATATCCAAGTCCAAGATATTTTCAGAATATCGTTCGCGTCTGCAGGAAGTCAGTCACGACTAGCATCGCGACAAAATATCTGTTATCATGAAGGAAATATACATAGACTATATTGCCCAGCGGCTCCAGATCAAGCCGTGGCAGGTGGAGAATTGTGTGGAACTCTTTGCAGAAGGTGCCACTATCCCCTTTGTAAGCCGTTACCGTAAAGAGAGAACGGGCGGTCTGGATGAGGTGGAAGTCGCTGAGGTGCGACATTGGAATGACGTCTTTGCCGAGATGGAGAAACGCAAGCAGACTATTCTGGATACGATTTCAGAAGCGGGAGCGCTGACAGATGAACTCCGCACGGCCATAGAACAGTGCGTAGATGCCACGACTCTCGAGGATCTTTATCTTCCATATCGTCCAAAACGCCGCACCCGTGCCACAATTGCACGCGAGCTGGGTTTGGAACCTTTTGCAGACAAGTTGTGGGAAATCAGGATGCGTGATCCATATTCAGAAGCACGCGCTTTTGTAAAGGGGGATGTCAAGGATGTGGATGCGGTTATCGCCGGAGCGCAGGATATCATGGCGGAACGTCTCAGCGAAACAGCCGTAGTGCGTGATGCCATGCGTCATATATTTTCTACCAGGCGCGTAGTCTCGAAAAAGTCCAAAGGGGCCGACTCGCATCCTGATGCGCATAAGTACCGTTCATATTTCGATTTCTCCATGCCTTTGAACCGGGTTGCGTCGCATCAGCTTCTGGCTTTGCTGCGTGCAGAGAATGAAGGCATATTGTCTTTGAAGATTGATGCAGACGCCGAAAGCTGCTGCAAGAAGATATATTATGAATTCTCAAAAGGGAAGCCGTATCCGACTGATTCCACACGTACAGTCCTGAATGCCGCTGTTGAAGATTGCTTCAAGCGTCTTCTGGTACCATCCATTACTGGCGAAGCTCTCAGGATAGCAAAGGAAAAGGCCGATATTGAGTCTATACGTATATTCGGTGAGAATCTGAGGCAACTGCTTCTGGCTTCGCCGGTAGGGGAGAAGCGCACCATGGCCATAGATCCGCCATTCCGGACAGGCTGCAAGGTGGTATGCCTGGATGAGACAGGCGCGCTGTTGCACAGTGAGGCGATATTCCCGCATCCGCCTGCAAATGAAAAAGTCAAGTCCATTATGGCTGTAAGTTCGATGATAGAAAAATATCATCCTCAGGTAATTGCAGTTGGAAGTGGTACTGCGGGCCGGGAGACGGAGGAGTTCCTTAAGAAAGTGCCTATGCCATCAGAAATCAAAGTCTATACGGTCAATGAAGATGGCGCCTCGATATATTCGGCCTCAGATATTGCCCGTCGTGAGTTCCCGGATTATGACCTTACTGTTAGAGGAGCAGTCTCGATAGGCCGTCGTCTCATGGATCCCTTGTCCGAGCTTGTCAAGATAGATCCGAAATCATTGGGCGTGGGTCAGTATCAGCATGATGTCGATCAGATCCTGCTTCGCGAGAAGCTCGATAATACCGTCGAGAGCTGCGTCAACAGTGTGGGCGTGAACCTGAATACTGCCTCCGAATACCTTCTGGCCTATGTTTCCGGGGTGGGACCTGCGCTCGCAGCGAATATCGTTGCATACCGTAACGAGAGCGGGGCATTCACTTCGCGCGCCGAGCTTCGCAAGGTGAAACGCCTGGGCGACAAGGCCTTCGAGCAGTGTGCAGGCTTCCTCCGCATCACCGATGCGGCAAATCCCTTGGATAACTCGGCTGTACACCCGGAGTCATACCATATCGTGGCGAAGATGGCTTCCGATCTCGGTGTGTCTGTGTCCGATCTGGTCTCGAATGAGGCCTTGTGCGACAAGATAGAGGCTTCAAGATATGTAACTGAGCAGTTCGGTCTGCCTACAATCAATGATATCATCTCGGAGCTTCGCAAGCCTTCGCGTGATCCCCGTACTGCAGCCCAGGATTTCTCGTTTGCAGAGGATATACATTCCATTGAGGATCTGTACGCCGGAATGGAATTGCCTGGTATCGTGACAAATATTACTGCCTTTGGTGCATTTGTCAATATCGGTGTCCATGAGAACGGCCTGATTCATATTTCCCGCATGGGCGTGCGCGGCCTTACGGATGCGTCCAAGGTCCTTCATCTCAATCAGCAGATACGAGTCCGCGTAATTGACGTCGATCTGGACCGCAAGCGTATTTCGCTGGAACTGGTCGGCTAGAAACGGCGGAAACGGAGTTTTATCACTCCCCAGAAGGCCTCGCCGAAGATGGATGAGGACATTTTTGATTTGCCCTCGGTGCGGTCGCGGAATATGACGCTGACCTCTTTGATCTTGAATCCGAGGCGGTGTGCGGTATATTTCATCTCTATCTGGAAGCCGTATCCCTTCATCTGAATGGCATCGAGATCAATGGCTTTCAGAACTTTCGTATTGTAGCAAACGAAGCCGGCTGTGCTGTCATTGATGCCTGCACGAAGGATGAACTGTACATATTTCGAGGCCCCCCAGCTCATGAGCACGCGGCTCATAGGCCAGTTTACTACATTCACGCCCTTGCAGTAGCGGCTGCCTATTGCTAGGTCTGCTCCATCTTCGCTGCATGCTCTATACAGACGGACAAGGTCTGCCGGATCGTGGCTGAAATCTGCGTCCATCTCGGTTACGTAGTCATATTCATGTTCGATGGCCCATTTGAAACCTGTAATGTATGCTGTGCCCAGACCTAGTTTTCCACTGCGCTCGATAAGGTTCAGACGGGAGCTGTCTTCAGCATTGCCGCTGGCGTCGTTGTATTCTTTCTGCAACCCCTTTACAATTTCGGCTGTTCCGTCCGGCGAACCGTCGTCTATGATGAGAATATCGTACATCTCTGGAAGAGCAAGAACGGTGCGGACTATCTTTTCCGCATTTTCTTTCTCATTGTAAGTAGGGATTATTACAAGTTTCTTATCCATGTTCTGGTCGTTCAGCGTGGTTTCATGCAAATATATGAAAATTATTACCTTCTGATGGTCTTTGAAGCTAGATTGATGTACAATTTGAATGTCTTCTTGCCCTGATAGTAAAACATGTTGAGCGTTGTGCCGACGCTGTCGAAATAGATATTGTTCAGGTATCTGTCACGATACTTGTCCTGTGCCATAGGTTCCGCCCAGATCAGTGAATACTGTTTTGTCGCTTTGTTGTATGCCACCACCATGGTGTAGCCTCTGAAATCGATAATCGCAGCGCTGAAACTTCTCGAGCTTTCTTTAGAGGCCTTCTTGTATTGCTGTACCAATGAGCACTCTGCCGGCAGGATACCGAATTTCGCAACGTTTGCGCTGGTCATTGCCTTGGGGTTGTTGTCCAACCACCACTTTATGGCATCATCGCTCATCTCATCCTCTTCCGAGATTCGCGTCAGCCTTTCGTTCTTCAGGATTCTTTCCCATAGAAATGCCTGTTCAGGCGAGAGACCTCCCTGTGACAATTCTTCTGGAGAACGTCCTTCTATGCTGTAGTTTTCTGTATCCATGCCTTTCCCACTGAAAGCAGAGGGGTCTTTGCCATAAAATATCGAGCTTGTGTATTCATTTCCATCCGGACTCAGCAGATTTACCACGTATTCCAGATGATTGCCTCCCTGCTCCCAATTCAGGTATGAAAAATATATGAGAAATTTTCCATGTATTTCCACGAGCTGTGGTTCGTCCACCATGCGGCTTCGATTGATGCAGTCGTCGACAATGTATTTTTGCAGACACTTCTCGCATTTGACAGCCCATTCTCCATTCCGCATTTCGCAGGTTCTGACATCGATCTTCGATATATCATCTGTATTCATTGAAATATCTGCCGTATAACTGTTTACGAGCAGATCCTTGGCCTTCTTTGTGTATTTGGACTTCGGGTGTTTCTTTGCAAATGCCAGCAGACTCTCTGCGTCATCAGTCCTGACGTCGTTGAAGAATATCAGCGAGTCCCGTGTTGCGGCCACGTTCTGTGCATAAGCCGAGGAAGGGAAGGATGCTAGGAATTTCTCGCATGCCTTGACATTGGGCTTGGCCATGATCTTCGTATAAGATTTGGTTTCAGCCTTTGTGGGGACGTCTTGCGGGGAGCCTGGAGTCAACGCAAGAAACATTGAAAGTATAAGAGAAAACATAACAGATTATCAGTAGACATTTTTCATGCCTGCAAATATAATAGAAATACTTTATATACCCTTTATTATACTTATACCTTATATTATAATATGAAATAATGGCATATTATTGCGATTTGAAATAAAAAGTAAAAAATTTTTAAAAAAAGTTTTGCAATTCAAAAAAGAGTCGTATCTTTGCATTCCCAACCAATGAGAACAGCGGTTGAGGAACAGAAAGATCATTGACAAGACTGAAATTTGTACAAGCAAAAGTACCGAAAACAAAATAATCGAGAAGCGTTGATTCCTTAATGGAATTAAGAAAAAATAGCAAGCGTCAGAGATCGAGCTAGTCATATAAATTTTTTACAATGAAGAGTTTGATCCTGGCTCAGGATGAACGCTAGCGGCAGGCTTAACACATGCAAGTCGAGGGGCAGCAGCATGAAGT
>JAZRXU010000093.1:0-10174 GCA_045600345.1 Candidatus Cryptobacteroides sp.
CGAACTAAACGAGTCAGATGCTTTCAAAGCTTATTTTGAGGCAGCTCAGCTGGCGAATTTCACTCCGCAAGAGATCATAGCATACGAACAGGACATGATGACCGACAGAGACATACGCAACGGAATGAAAGAGGCTAGAGCCGAGGGTATTGCTGAAGGTGAGGCTAGAGGTGAAGCTAGAGGCAAGGCTGAGATGGCGCGTGCGATGAAGGCAAAAGGTCTTGACGTAAATCTGATTTCGGAGATTTCAGGCCTCTCAATGGAAGAGATTTCCAAACTCTAAGACTTGGCGAATTTCACTCCGCAAGAGATCTTAGCATACGAACAGGATATGATGACCGACAGAGACATACGCAACGGAATGAAGGAAGCCAGAGCCGAAGGTAAAGCTGAGGGTATTGCCGAAGGTAAAGCTATATTGACAAGATCCTGAGCGTTTCTTACAGCTTGTTATTCAGTAAATTTCATGAAAAAGTTACTAATCCTTTTTTCCATTATTATGTCATCTTGCAGCAACCATAGCCCTCAGCAGGCAGATGCTGTGATTGAGAATATCATGAGCCGTACCAGTGTGCGCGCATATACGGACCAGGCTGTGCCTGACGAGATGGTGCAGACCATGCTTAAGGCCGCTATGGCAGCTCCGTCGGCTATGAACTACCAGCCTTGGGAGTTCGTGGTGGTGAACAGTCGGGAGACCCTGGATGAGCTGGCGGAAGGCCTCAAGTATGCCAAGATGCTAAGGCAGGCTCCTCTCGCAATCGTCGTCTGCAGTCATACCAGCTGGGAGAGAGGCGGAGAATCGTTCAAGCATCCGTACTGGGAGCACGACGCGTCTGCCGCAACGGAGAATATCCTTCTTGCAGCTCATGCTCTCGGTCTTGGAGCCGTATGGACTGCAGCGTATGACACAGAACGTGCTACCCATGTCATCAATACTCTCGGGCTTCCGGAAGATGTGTGGCCACTGTGTGTGGTTCCTATAGGTTTTCCTGCAGAGGACAATGCTCCGAAAGACAAGTGGAAAGCTGAGAAGGTGCATTACAACAGATGGTAGGAAATACGGTCATGAAAAGAATCATCACCTTAATTACGGCACTGGCCATGATGTCAGGAGCTGCCATTGCGCAGCAGTCTAAGGCCGTCAGACTTCTTGCTATCGGCAACAGTTTCTCAGAGGATTCGATAGAGCAGAATCTGAGCGAGATTGCTCTTGAGAAGGGTACTCCTATGATCATTGCCAATATGTATATCGGCGGTTGCAGTATAGATCGCCACTTGAAAAATGTCAAAGGAGATATCCACGATTATCGCTACACCAAGATAGATGCAGAAGGTAATAAGACTATTACCAAGGGTGTCGCTCTCTCGGAGGTGATCGCTGATGAACCGTGGGACTATATCTCGGTGCAGCAGAAGAGTGGTGTTTCCGGCCAGCTCGAAAGTTATAAGAATCTTGGTGAACTCGTGGAGTGGATACGTGCAAATGCTCCGCAGGCCGAGGTCGTTTTCCACCAGACATGGGCTTATTCTGCAGACTCGGAGCATCGTGATTATGGCAAATACAACAATGATCAGAAGACTATGTACGATGCCATATGCTCGGCAACGCAGCAGGCGTGCAAGAGTGTAGGCATCAAGACAATCATACCTACAGGACAGGCTCTGCAGATTCTTCGCGAGCAGACAGGCAACTATGACTATACCCGAGACGGCTATCATCTGTCCAAAGGCGTAGGCCGATACCTTGCTGCTCTTGTGTGGTACCAGACTATCATGAAGGAGAGCATAGCCAATGTTAAGTATCGCCCTGATGGTTCAGACCCTCGCACGGAGCCAGTAACAAAGAAACAGGCCTCTCAGGCGCGCAAAGCTGCCAAGGAAGCCCGCAGATATACACATATGTAATAACATGAAGATACGTATCAACCTCATTTGTCTGTTAGTGGCATGTACAGCATGCCACAGCGAGAGGATTCATTGCCCGATACCAGGTTATGAACTTGTATGGCATGATGAGTTCGAAGACTCTGATTTAAAGCGCAATTGGACTTTTGAGCAGTGGGAACCAGGCCGAGTGAACCATGAATTGCAGAAATATGTTGAAGGGGAGTATAAGTGTTACTCTCCTGTACAGGTCAATGATGGTGTGCTGAGTATCACGGCATATAAACTGGGGGATGAAGTGATATCCGCAAGGATGAATTCGCGCGCATCGTGGAGATATGGATATATTGAAGCGCGTATCAAACTTCCCAAGGGAAGAGGCACATGGCCCGCATTCTGGATGATGCCAATTGATATGTCGCAAAGGTGGCCGTACTGTGGCGAAATCGATATCATGGAGGAAGTCGGGGCGGTTGCGGACGAGACGTCGTCTTCCATACATTGCGGAGCATACAATCACCCTTCTCATACACAGAAGACCGTTAAAAGAATTACTGTTGGGGCGGAGCAGGAATTTCACACTTATGGTGTAGAGTGGACTGCTGACGGCATAAAGTTCTATGTCGACGGGATCCATGATGATACTACGCTTTCTTTCGTTAATGACAAGAAAAACGACCAGGATACCTGGCCGTTTGATAAGGAATTCCATATTATCCTCAACCTCGCGTGGGGTGGAGACTGGGGCGGATTCAAGGGTGTCGATCCCGGTGCACTGCCGGCCACGATGGAGGTGGACTATGTCAGGGTGTTCCAGGCTACATCTGACGTACCAGAAGCAGAGCGTCTTCGCGAGCGGTAAACTCTGGATTTGATACGGTAGCTTTTACAGTTGCTTCTCCGTCAAGATCATAGCATCCAAGGCAATACCATTCTCCGGAAGTCTGGCCCTGGACATTGAGATCAGCTATGTTGAAGCTGCATTTCCATGATGTATCGCCGCAGGTGATCTCAAAATCAGTGACAGGATTCATGTTTGTGCCCATCAGCCTGTATGAATATATGCTGTACTTGCCTTTGAGGTTTGAGGGAAGATGATACGTGATAGACTTGGACCCTTCATAGCCCGGACGTATCTCCAGATAACTTGGACCGTAGCCGATTCTGCCTTTCTTGATATACCAGCCATCCTCAAAATCCACGGTAGGATCAGCATCGTCTATCAGTATGTCATCACTTGCCATCAGTCCGCAGATAAATTCAGATGAGACTTCCTGCATGGCGATCCCTTTCTTTACTGCGTATGCGGCGGCAATGCCGGCAGCCTGTCCCGTAGCCATGAAAACGGGTTCCATCCGTATCGAGCCGTAGGCTATGTGCGATGCGGAAAGGCATACGGGCACCAGAAGGTTGGTACACTCCTCCCTCTTTGGTGTGATACTGCGGTATGATACCGGATACGGATACCCTCCGCTTATCTCTACGTTTCCTTCATTCTTCACCATATACTGCCCGTCTTTCTGTATCACGAGCCTTTCGCAGTTGTGTGAGTCCATATTGTAAGCGGCGAGGGCTATGCCATCATGGACATCTCCATGTCCCAGGCAATCAGCCTGAGTGGCTACATATTCACCTATCATACGACGAGCTTCGCGCACGTAGAGCTGATGTGTCCAATGATTTGTGCGTACATATTCATCTTTAGGCAATCCCCACTGAAGCATTTGTATGCGCAGCGTGTCCGGAACACGCGGGTCGTGTCCATAAAAATACAACAGGCCGAGAGTATAGTCCATATGCTCCTGAAGGATGGAGTCGCGCTGAGCCCAGCTTGCCTCGGGATATGAATGATTCATACCGATCAAGTCTGTGGAGAAGCCGCCACGGTTGTTTATATCCGTCTTGTGGTTAGGCATACGGCTCCATATGAAGTAATCATTCAGGCTGCGTTTCTGCGGCATGGCCTCGAAAAGACGCAGAAGCAGCTCATATCGTGTGGAATCGTATCGCTCTGGACGAGTGATCGGAATCATGTTCTCTGGATCGTCCGTAAGGCATATTCTGTAATTGTATGCCTGTACGTAGTCATCCCCGGTGCCATCTTCCTTGAGAGAATTGTCAGATATGCCCCAGAGAAGGCCACTCTCTGGTTCCCCAGGTACTACGAACGGATCCACACCATCCGGGAACTGATGACCTTTCATCAGCTGTGAGCCGTCATAGTCTTCGCCGTATACGGAGTTGTCTTCTCGTCCTACAATATAAGATACACCGGCATATGCCATAAGGTCGCCTTCATACGAGCAGTCTATGAATGAGCGTGCCCGTATGACCTGCCCATCTTCAAAGATAAGGGCTACTATCTTTGTCCCGTCCATCTGAACGCTGCTGAGCCGCGCGCCACATACTACGGTGATGTTTCTGTGGTCCAGATACTCTTCCAGGATGTCTTCAGCCACATGTGGCTCGAAGATCCATTGCTCCAGTTTACCATAGTGGCTGCCGATACGGCGGTAGAATTCGCGGGCAAGACCTACGACTGCCTGTTTGTTGCCTATGTCTGTCCACCCCAGGCCACCGGTGGTCATGCCACCGATGGTAACATCCGGGCCGATGAGCAGAACTTTGGCACCCTGCTCTGCTGCTGCGTATGATGCCATGACTCCAGATGCCGTACCGCCGTATACGCATACGTCATATTCACGGGCACAGGCTGATAGCAGCAACACCGCAGCAGACAGGAATGTAAGTATCCGTTTCATTATTTCCTGATGAGTCTGAATAGGTCAACAGCAGGGTACTTGGCAGGACTTGCCGGGTTGCGTTCTGTAGCCTCAACAGTAATGTCGAGGGTGGTATAGTTGCCGGTTGTAAACTCCTGCTCTATAAGACCGGCTTCTGCGGTTTCGTTGACATTTGTCCACTCGGTTGTACCGCCTTCGCGGTATCTGAATACGGTCTTGGTATCGTAATCTGCACCATTCTTGCTACCTTTGGACTTGTTGTACTTGAAGATATAAGTGGTATTTGCTTCTACTGTGATACCTTTGATCGAGATGGCGGAGTTTGCCGCTGTAGCAGCTCCTGCAGGGAGTTTCACAGCAGCGCCTTCCAGGAATTCCGCATAATTAGGATTGTTGATGCCGCCATTGTTGCCTGTGCTCATGGCGAATGATGCATTTCCTGCAGCGGCATAGGTGTAGTTTGCCTTATGCTCAGGAACAAGGGTAGTGAGACCGGCTTTGTTGTATGAAGGTACACTTGCATATGCTACGGTGTTTGCACCGAAGGTCTCGGTAAAGACCACATACTCTGGTTTTGTATACGACAGGGTCGCAGTGTTGTATTTGCCTGCGGCAAATGTCATGTCTGCTGTCATTGTTTTCTCCACCACAAGGTCTCCAAGACTGCCCTTGACGGTAAACTTGAGGGTTTTGCCCGAAGCGATGGTGAAAGGAGCTGTCGTAAGATAAATGTACGCAGATTCCCCGCTTGCAAGTGTGGCAGGGTTGGTAACACTCACATTGCAGAGATAGGATTTCGATGAACCCATCTGGCTGGCATCCAACTTAGGGTCGACCCCTGCTGCGCCGTAGTCGATGGTGAATGAACCTGTTATGTACGATCCTCCTGCAGTTGCATCCATGCTCAGACCGTTGATGGTGGCATCACTGCCAGAGTTGTTCACAACTTTGATTTTGAACAGGGTTGTGATATGACGAAGGCTTACGGCAGGAATAGTTTCTGCGGCCACGCCAAGGCTCTTGCCAGCCATGAGGTCAGACTGTGCGATGTGAGAGCTTGAACCATACTCGCTCTGTGCGGGGTTGATGGCAACGGTGTAGCCTTTCGATCCGCCAGGGACATGTCCATACTGCATATATGGGTAACATACGTACCAGTCGTAAGAATATGCACCAGTGGCGATCTGTGAGCCTTCTGAGAGCGTGAACGTGTTTGACTCATTTGAATACTCGAATGTGCCTTTTGTGTATGAAGTAGATCCAGCGGCCGCGCTGAATACAGTGAGTTTGTCGTCGGCAGCCCAGTCTTCGCTCCAATCCTCGTTCAGAGTGGTCTTGAAGCTGCTGTTGTAAGCGATAAGGGCCTTGGTCTGTCTGACAACAGGTTGGTCGATAGTCTGTTTGCAAGAGATACATGCAGCAGACAGCACAATTGCGCTTAAAATTGTAATCTTTTTCATCTTCCGTCTCCTCCTGTTACATAAATTCAACATTTCCGGCTCCCCAGTCATCAGGTTCGCCTGTTTCTACTTCGCTGCCTGCCATCAGACTGGTGCAGCAGGTCCCATAAGTCAGGATTGTTGGAGCATCATAAGCGTCCCAACTTCTTGTTTTGTCAGTTTTCATGATAGGTTATTTGTTTAATATCTGTTTATCTTCGATAAGCTTTTTTTCCAGTACCGTGTAGTCCAGGTCCTGTACCGCACACTTCGCATCCATGCTGAGGCATGCAGCAGTTGCGGCACTTTGCCCAAGGACCATATATTGTGGTTCCATACGTATAGATCCGTAAGCTACGTGTGATGCGGACAGACACACAGTTACAAGAAGGTTCGTGCACTCGTTTTTCTTTGGGGTAATGGAACCATATGCTATAGGATAAGGAGATACTGGCATCTTCATATGAAGGGTGCCTTCTCTGTATATTCTGCCTTTATCCGTCACTGTGGATACGAAGTGGCAGTCCAGGGCATAAGTGCCCAGGCCTATGGACTGCGGAGCTACCTCTCTTGCGTCGCGTACGACGTTCTGCTGCACCATTACGTGCTCACCCACCATGCGTCGCGCCTCTCTGACATACATATGGTACGGGAAATTGCCGCTATCCTTGAATTCATCGGCAGCATATCCCCAACGAAGCATCTCGTTGCGCAGGTACTCAGGAACGCGCGCATCGTGCCCCAGAAACCAAAGCATGCCCTGAGCATAGTCGCGATGGAGCTGCTCTATCTCCAGACGGCGGGCGTATGATGCCTCCGGGTATTCATGAGCCGCGTTGAAGAAATCAAGGTGGTTGGTGTCAGTCTTACGGTTAGGCATAGGTGTGAATGTGATGATCTTCTTCAATTCTATGCCGGGGTTGTTCAGTATTATTCCCAGGGTGACTTCGTAAAGTTTGGCATCATATGCCTCGGGCTTTGTGATGGGGATCTGATTCGCAGGGTCGTCGGTCAGGGTTACCCTGTAGCAGTATGACTGTACTCTGCTGTCGGCGGCACCTTCTGCGCACTGAGGCTCGGGGTCGACATATGGCCAGGGTTTGCCTGTTTCCGGGTCAATCGGGCTCATGTCTCCGCAGATGGGGTTATCGTAGCATACTCCATATCCGGCCAGGGACTCGCCATATTGCTCACGGCTCTCGCGTCCTACGGTGTAGCTGACTCCGGATGCTGCCATAAGGTCTCCGGTGTACGAACAGTCTATGAACATGGAGGCTTTGATGCTTGATTTGTCTGTCAGAGTCACATAAACGATCTTTGTGCCCTTCTTGCATACAGGCCTCTCCTCAGAAAGCTGTACATTGTAGAGAACCTGCACACCAGCCTCCCCGAGCATGGCTCTGAGTATCTTCTCTGCAACAGCAGACTCATATACCCACTGTATCTTGCGGCTGTCGTTCTTGCCTGAGAATGTGCGTTTAAGGGTCGATTCCATAAATTGTTCTCTAGTCTGGTTGTGCCATGCAGATGGTTGCATGTAGTATTGGTATAGTTTCTCGTAGAATTCTATTGCAATACCGCCTATTGCGGCATGACGATTTATGTCTGTAGCCGTAAGACCCGAAGTCGTGAGTCCTCCCACATGTTCATTCCTGGACACCATGATGACGGATTTTCCCATCCTGGCAGCTTGAATGGCGGCAACGCACCCACTGGCGCTCTCACCATAGATGCACACATCGCATTTATAGTGAGAGGCAAAGCCAGTCAGAGTGATAATTGAGAATATTAATGATAGAATAGTTCGTTTCATCATTTTTCAATCTTATAGTCGAATACTATGCTTCCTGTATTGTTGGAAGCGTTTCTTGCGGTAATTCGGATAATGCCGTATTTCTCCACTTCCACAACAGGTGTATCGCCCGCCATGACAGGAGTTCCTGTCTCAGGGTCAACATTTGGCCTGTGTATCTGGAATGCAATCACGGAACCGGCTGCTTTCTTGAAGCAGACATGCTCATTTGCAGGTTTGACACCATTGTCGTAATAGTCCTTGATCTGGGCTATAGAACTGATTGCAGCGAAGTCATCGGCACTGACTTCCACCTCGCGGAATGTGGTGTTGCTGCGCACTTTCCAGTTTATAGGCATATCATCCACGCTTCCTCCAAGTGTCGTCACTACAGTTGCCTCAGGATATATGGACGAAATGTTGGATGTGTTTGGAGAGCCGAAGGCAACGCCCTGGGTAGTGGCATTTCCGCTCCAGAATATGGCAAAATCTATATCTGCACAGTGGGCACCGACGCCTGGAGCTTTGTAGACTGTATTTGTCACAGTGTCGAAGAACTGTCCGTATGCAGTACATTTGTTGAGGCCCATTGTGATGCCGTAGAACTCGTTAAGGTCGCTAGATGCCGGTTTGGTAAATGTCACAGAGTAGTATGCATCGAAGAGGTTGCCGTTTACATCCAGCACCTCAAAAGTGAACAAGACTGGAGCTCCGACATCTCCCAATGACGGAGTATATGAGAACGGTATGATTATTTTCTTGTAATCTGGTCCTGACACCTCAAAGCTCATATCCGGTATCATGGTATCTCCTTTGTATGTAGTGATACTCTTTATATCGGTGTTGGCAGATGTTACAGGAATGTCGAACTCCAGCGCAGAACCGTCTATCTCGAAACTTTCCGGAGCAGACTCAGGTATTGCGACGACAATCTGCGGTTTGACGGCAAATACGTACACAGGGATATCGTAGTGCCCTATGGCTCCATTTTCGCCTTTTGCACATACGGCAAAGTCTATGGTGTTGCCGGCATATTTATCCTGTGCCTTGTACTGGAAGCTGACCTGGGCATTCTTTGTACCGGCAGGATATGCGGTACGGCTGTCAGCTATCTCTACATCGTCAGCAATCGCATATGATTCGTTGATCCCATCCTCATAAGAGAGGTCGAATGTAAAATCTATGGTTTCGCCGGGGTATACTGCTGCTGGCAGTTCAGATGTTATCTTTATGGCTATCTTGGGGCTCTTCTTCGTCACATCGGTGATCTTGTCGCACGATGCTGCGAACAATGACAGAAGGCTTATCAGACAGATGAATCTTTTCATAACTGGTCAATTTTATTCTACAAAGAAAGGTATACATGCACTTGCTGCTTTCTTGTTCACGTCATCAAGTGCGAAGACATACAAACGGTATGCGCCGCTGGCAGAGGGTGCTTTAAATGATATTTCATCCTTTCCGTCCACTTCTATAAGGCCATCAATGCCATCTGGCATACTGCCGTCGCTCTTTTTGTCGGACTCGCGGTATATGAGCCAGTGGTAACGCAGATTCACTTCGCTGTCTGTACTGGCTACAACTCTGGCCTGGTTTTGTGATGAAGGTGCAACCTTGATGGCATCTGTCGCCACCTTGCCGTTCATGGTCATGTCATTTCGTGATTCTATCCTTGGAGCTCGTACTGAAGGGTAGCTGCCGGTCCAGCATTTCTGCATGGCGTCGCAGGCTCCGTAGGTGTAGCGGTCAGTTGTATAAAGAGAATACCAGTTCAAAACTTCACCATGGGTCTGATAACCCCAAACAAATATGAAAGAACCTATGCAGCCTTCACTCTGCTTTGCCTTGATATTCTCTTCATAAATCTTAAGGTAAATAGCTTCTTTTTCCGTGCTGGTTTCCTCTACGAGAGCTTTTGAAGAAGCGCTGTAGTAGTCACTCCAGGGAAGTATGCGGGATGGTTCTGAGCTCATGGCCCATGTGCCCCTTGGGCCATATTCTGTCACCATGAATGGTTTGTCTACTCCGGCAGCTTTGATATTGTCAGCAATGGATCCGACATTAGGGTAATAGCTATTCACAGATATAAAGTCCACATCCGGAGCATATTTCGTCAGATTCTTGACACGTGTGACGGCAGATGATGCCAGGGTGCTGGTTATAGGGTGGTTCGGATCCAGCTCTCGTATCATTTTCGCAATGTCTCCCACAGCTTCCCACATCTTGATGTTATCTTCGTTCGATGCCTCCATCTCATTGCCTATGGACCAACATAGAAGTGCGGGGTGATTCATATACTGCTTTACATAGCC
>JAZRXU010000094.1:0-6837 GCA_045600345.1 Candidatus Cryptobacteroides sp.
ATCTTGCGGCCAAGAGGAGTTATTTCACCACAATGCAAAGCACCAAGAGACGTCAACAAAGCTTCAGCACCCTTCACAGCCCACGACGAAGGCCGATCCAGCCACCTTAATCCTTCAAAAGAACCTAACCCCCACTCTGCCACGCTGAGCACAGACGAAGACAAGTCAGCCGCGAGTATTTCCGGAACCCTCGACTGCGGCATCCTGGACTCTGCCGCCCTACTCCACAGCCTGTAGCAGACACCTTCCGCCACTCGTCCCGCACGTCCGCTCCTCTGATCCGCCATATCCTTGCTGATTCTTACTGTCTGAAGACTGCCAAGGCCGTTATGTGCATTATAAACCATCTTCTTACACAAACCGGAGTCCACTACCACGCGCACCCCTTCTATCGTCAGCGACGTCTCTGCCACCGGTGTTGCAAGCACCACCTTGCGACATCCCTGCTCGCCTGGCATGACAGCCTCACGCTGCTTGTCAAAAGGTAACATACCATACAATGGGCAAAGCTTCGTATTAGGGCCTAAAGAATTGCCTAATAACTCAATACATTTCTTTATCTCAAGCTCACCTTGAAGAAAGGCAAGTATATCTCCATCATGTTTCGAATGAGCCTGCCGTATAACCTTTGCAACATGCTCAGGCATATCGCACAAATCAGGCACATCCCCACAATGCACAATTTCAACAGGAAAACAACGGCCTTCACTCCTGATCTGTGGAGCACCCAGATAAGCGCACACACGTTCAGCATCTATGGTTGCTGACATCACCACAATCTTCAGATCATCACGCAGCGCAGTACGGGTTTCAGAAATAAGCGCGAGAGCGACATCTGCATTTATACTTCTTTCATGGAACTCGTCAAAGATCACGACAGCGACATCCTCCAGCGACGGATCATCTATCAGCATCCTTGTAAGTACACCCTCCGTGACAACCTCTATCCTGGTGCGGGACGACACCTTGCTATCGAAACGCATGCGATATCCCACTACACCTCCCGCAACATCACCTATCATGGCAGACATACGCTCGGCAATCTGACGCGCCGCTATGCGACGAGGCTCCAGCATAATGATTTTGCGAGGTTCGACACCATCGGATTCCGGGCCATGCACCGAATCCAGCCATTGCAAGATACACAACGGCAAAAGCGTAGACTTACCGGCACCGGGAGGCGCAGTAACAACAGCAGCCCCCTTACGCATCAGCGCATCGGTCAGATCGTCCGCAATATCAGCAGCCGGCAATATATCCCTGTATTTAATTTCCACGACACAAAGATAAGAAAGTACACAAAAAAAGAAGCCCTTTCGGACTCCTTTTCTGCGGTGCGGACGGGGACGGAGGGAGGCAACGCCGAACGTTACAAAAAAGAGAAACTCTTATTTTTTTGTAAAGCGCCTGGCAAACTACGGTAACCTCACAATGCTCCAGCCGGAAGGAACATTGCCCGAATCTCGCGCATCTGGCTCAGCTAAAGTTGCCGGGCAAGTAAATGTTCCCGACGACGCAACACCACTGAGCCAGAAAAGTGTACTACTATCAACCCATTGGGTAAAGTGTACCGTCACCGTACTTAGTTGTGTACAATCTTCGAACATCTCCCTATAACACTCTGGTTTCAGTTCCGTTGCCGGAAGATCTGGAGCACTTACCAATGAGGTACACCCTTTGAACATTTTCCAGTAGCACCACATATTTAGCGTTGTCGCTGGAAGATCTGGAGCAGATAAGAGATCGCAATCCTCGAAAAGACGCCAGAAAGCGCTTTGAGGAACCTCTGTCTTGGTGCAATCTTTGCTTAGAAGAGACATGACGCTTCCGCTGGCAGCAACTTCTCCAATTATATTAAAGTGATAATAATCTCCGTCGTATGTTGAGAAAGTTTCATTTTCTCCTCTAAAATATACCTTCTCATTCTCCCATAAGAGAATTGTTTTGCCTATTTTATATGTTGACCAACAAGCGTCACCCGACTTGCGATACTCCAAACTGATTGGTGCAGAAAAATTATTACCACCTTCTCTTTTCAGAGAGACATAAACCACATCCTCGGTCGCAGTTAAGCACAGATAATCGATGGTTGGATCCATCGGCTCATACTCCTCATTCTTCACAGGACGGATGGTAAGTCCAAGATAGCCAGGTTCTCCGCTGTTATAGTTGATATTAATTTTGCCTTGATGCTTGAAACGGACGGCATTTGCATATCCGGTCGAACCCGAATTGAAGTTGCTTGACCAATAACGGCCGATAGTACCTTCCGAACTGAATGCATCGCCATCACCAAAACCACCCGCCGGAATGAAGATCTTATTATTTGCATATACACCTTTACCTGTAATCTGGATGCCGGATGTACCAGCCTGATTGATCCAGGTGAGTATTGTGTAATTATTACTACCGCAGTTAAGCAGGTCCATAAGCTCCTGCTGGCTAGGCATTCTATCCATTCCACCAGACAACGCGTATGCCGCATCATAAGTCGCATCCATAGGAATGTCCCCTGAAAGGTATGCTCCCTGAGTATCATCATAATTCGTCGTACAAAAACCGCCAGTCCATACATTTGACGTCTCCGCATCAACCCAACTATCTCCATTATGTCTGTACGGAGTGACATTACCCCATGAGAAATGGTAACCTGATTGCTCTGGACTCGAGGCTCCCAGGTTTGTCGTTGACCAGTATGGTCCATCAGCCCAAAGCTGAACATATTCCTCGGCAGGAGAGAATGTCGGAGTGAGAGTGATTTTATAGATCTTATTGCGAACAACGTTGAAAGCGCTTGCATTCTTTGAGAAAGATCTACGATCCTCCAGAGTCACCCCTATATGCATATTGAAGCCATCTTCAGCCGGGATTGCAATATAGAACTTTGTACCCTCTGAGCTTAGAGCCACGCCTGCCTTACTGATGTACAGGACATAGCCGCCCAGATTGATACTCTGAACTTTATCAGCAGCTTGACCCTTAAGGGTCAGAACAACAAGCGAACCCATATTGGTGAAATTAAGACTAAGAGTCTCGCTGGTCGCAGTCATAGGGCTCACACCACTGATATCAGGACGGCCTTCACGGTCTGTCTTGTAATACTGCACCTTAGGGAACTCTGCATGCCATGTTCCATCTGGAATATAAACAGGGTCGCCTTGATCATCGACGCTTGATGATGCAACCCCTGGAACACATACACTCGCAGGGTAGCATGCAAGGTAATTGCCCTCCGAATCCGGTTGCGGATTAGGATCAGACTCGTTTTTCTTGTTCAATGTAGCCTTGGTTGCGTCAGACTCATCCGGAGTGGCAACATAAATAATACCGTTGATAGAAACTTCATCGCCGGCAGTCCAATACACCTTGCCATAATTCTCACCTGCCGACAGATCCAATGTTGTTTTTGTCACATCTATGCTGGCTGTGAAAATCAACGGCTCGACATGAGTAACTGCATCCTGAACAAGTTCTCCTCTTTTACAGCTGATCGATGACAGGAGAATGACTGCCAACGAAAAAATCGATATAACTTTAATCTTTTTCATACTTATCCTCCTTTTACTCACCGGCACCTGATCCATCCGAGAAGATGTCCGAAATATCTCCGCCATCACCAAATTGCTCCGTACCATTGCTGCCGCATAGAGGCTTACAGGATTCCAACGCCCTGAAAATCACACTCGGGCGCAGGTAAATTAATCTTTCCTTCTTCATACAATACATAAAAACCATGCTCCCATAAAGAACACGGCATAACTATTAAATATTTAACCTATTGATTTACTGACAGTTACATACCCCCCCCCACGAGAATGGCTCCCGTTTCAACAGAAAGAGTATCTACGAAAATTTTCATGACTGCAAAGGTATAAAATCCCAAAGAATTAAACAAATCGTAGAGACGTTGATTTTAAGCTCGTGCTGTTGATTGGCTCAAGGAAAATGGCTACATCAATCCCGCAAGGTCGAAAATCAAAGGCGAGTGGCAGCTGCTGTAATTCGGTGCGTGGATTGTTGGGTTTCACGCACGGGATGCCTCACTGAAGGTGGTCGGTGCGCAGAATACAGGGTTTTACGCACGGAGTCGCAGCTGCTGTGCAGCCACCCCTCGGGGGTTGGGGTCGCGGGATTTTCATCCCTACACCACAAAAAAAGGAGACCTTTCGGACTCCTTTTCTGCGGTGCGGACGGGACTCGAACCCGCGACCCCCGGCGTGACAGGCCGATATTCTAACCAGCTGAACTACCGCACCATTGGTTTGGAATGCAAATATACGTTCTTTTTATGAAATCCCAAACTTTTTTGAACAATTTTTCGTAATTTTGAAGGATTTAAAGAGAATGGAGCAGGACAACATCATAATCAAAGGGGCGAGAGTCAATAACCTTAAAAATATCGACATCGAGATTCCGCGCGGCAAGTTCGTGGTTATCACAGGACTGAGCGGCAGCGGCAAGAGCTCCCTTGCATTTGACACCCTTTACGCCGAAGGACAAAGACGCTTTGCAGAAAGCCTCAGCTCATATGCACGTCAGTTCCTGGGACGCATGAGCAAACCTGATGTCGACAAGATAGAAGGAATACCTCCAGCCATAGCCATAGAGCAGCGAGTCAACATTAGAAATCCACGCTCCACCGTAGCCACCACCACCGAGATCTACGACTATATACGTCTGATCTTTGCACGCATAGGTCACACCTTCTCCCCCATAAGCGGAGAAGAAGTACGACTTGACAGCAATGAGAGCGTAGTCCGTGAAATACTCTCCAGCCCATCATATGCAGCATATATCCTGACAGACATGGGGTGGGACAGCCGGGAAGACAAAGTGGAACTTATGCTTTCGCTCAAAGAGAAAGGCTACACCAGAATGTATCAGCCGGACTCGAACACCGTCTATCGCATAGAAGATGTGATGCAGGAAGAGCAGAACAATCCCAAGAAAGGCCTTTATCTGCTCATAGACCGCATCAAGATGCCTGTCGATAGTGAGAGTTCAACCTCAGACGAAGACTTCAAGACCCGCCTATGGTCATCAGTCCAGGACGCTTTCGACCAAGGCAATGGTAAAATGAGTGTAGCTTACATTCCCAATACCGTCAACAATGCAGGATCAAAGAGCGGAATCACAGTCAAGAACTATTCTACAGAATTCGAAGCGGACGGCATAATATTCCGCAAGTGCGATGAATACCTGTTCAGCTTCAACTCTCCGGTGGGAGCATGTCCCGAATGCGGGGGCCTGGGTAAAAAGGACGGCATAAGCGAAGATCTGGTAATACCGGACAAAAGCAAGAGCATATACGAAGGAGCCATCGCTCCGTATCGCGGAGAAAAGATGAGCTGGTTCAAGGACCTGATGTGCCAGAACGGATTCAGGTACGGACTGGATGTATTCAAACCATACTGCCAGCTTTCAGCCAAAGAAAGGGATATCATCTGGAAGGGTGTACAAGCCGAGAGTGAAACAGACAGCATAGTAGGTCTCGACGAATTCTTCAGATGGGTGGAGACACAAAGATACAAGATACAGTACAAATACATGCTCAGCCGTTTCAGCGGCAGAGCTACATGCCCACACTGCGGAGGCAGCCGTTTGAGGCCGGAAGCGCTATGGGTAAGGGTTGGAGGCAAGAATATAGCTGAAGTACTCGGAATGACTGTGGAAGAAGCCATACGTTTTCTAGGCACGATAGAGCTTGACGACCACGACCGCAAGGTCAGCGCCAAAGCCATAGAAGAGGTAATGTCCCGTCTCAGATACCTCGAAGACGTAGGGCTTCAGTATCTGACGCTTGACAGAGCTTCAAATACCCTCTCCGGAGGTGAAAGCCAGCGCATAAATCTGGTCACGGCACTGGGCAGCTGCCTTGTCGGATCACTGTACATCCTTGACGAGCCAAGTATCGGACTGCACCCCCGCGATACCGAAAGGCTGATCTCCGTGCTCAAGAAGCTTAGAGACATCGGGAACACCGTCGTTGTGGTGGAGCACGACGAGGAGATAATGCGCGCAGCAGACCAGATAATAGACCTTGGGCCTGGAGCCGGCATTCATGGCGGAGAAGTGGTATATCAGGGTGCCATACCAGATCCTGGTCAGAATGGTATCCAGACTCGGAACGCTTCTAAATCCAGTGTTATGCGTTCCTCACTGGACACGCATTCTGACACACATGCAAATACTGAAAGCCAGACGTTGCGATATCTGGACGGAAGCCAGCCAAGATACAGCAGGACAAAGGTCAAACCCAACTATTTCATCGAAGTGAATGGTGCCCTGGAGCATAATCTCAAGAACATAGAAGTCAAATTTCCATTGGGATGTCTATGCGCCGTCACAGGCGTAAGCGGCAGTGGAAAGTCCACTCTGGTGGGAGATATACTCTACCCTGCCCTATGCAGACATCTGGAAAAGAACGGCCCCGTACCGGGCACCCATCGTGGAATAGGAGGACACCTGGACAGAATCAGCCAGGTAGAATATGTAGACCAGAATCCGATAGGAAAGAGCTCAAGAAGCAATGCAGCGACATATCTCAAGATATATGATGATATCAGAAGGTTGATGGCCGACCAGCAATATGCAAAGATCAGCGGTTATACCGCAGCACATTTCTCGTTCAACCAGGAAGGAGGACGCTGCCCGGAATGCGAAGGAGATGGATTCATCAAGATTCCGATGCAGTTCATGTCTGATGTAACAATGGTATGCGAGGCTTGCGGAGGCAAAAGATTCAAGGCAGACATACTCGAGGTACGATACAGAGAGAAGAACATCGACGACATTCTCAACATGAGCATAGATGAAGCCATCGATTTCTTCAAACAG
>JAZRXU010000095.1:0-18980 GCA_045600345.1 Candidatus Cryptobacteroides sp.
CCGACGCCTATATAGAAAAACCGTTCTCAATAGATCAGCTTCAGGCCACTATTGACAACCTGGTCCGTCATCGCAATTCAGAACCTGTGGTACGGAATGATTTCATCGCAAAGGTGACAGATACCATCAAACAGAAAGTTGGAGAGAATGACATATCTGTAGACGAGATCGCATCGGAAATGAACATGAGCCGATCCAGCTTTCAAAGGCGCATAAAGACCTTGACCGGGCTTTCTGCCGGCGAATTCATCCGAGGCATACGCTTGCAACAGGCTGCAGAATTGCTCGCCAGCGGACAGTATCGTGTAAATGAGGTGTGTGACCGTCTTGGATTCAATAAACCTTCCTACTTTGCTGCCTGCTTCAAGAAGCAATATGGCATGTTGCCGAAAGATTATATCAGCTCTACTTCCGGATACGCGCACGGTAGGCCTGAAGGTGAGTAAGGTATTCGAGGGTGGCGTCGATTTTCTGCTCAAGCGCATTGCGTTCGGCGTTCTCGCTCTGGAGGAGCTCACTTACGGTACACATGCCGGCCTCAAAAGAGCGCTGCATCTGGGCAAGGCGGCGTGAAGACAGCGCCTCTGCCTCGCATGCTATCTGCATCTGGTCGTAAGCACCTTGAAGCTCCATGAATATCTGACGCATCTGGAGTACCAGCTGTCCCTGAAGGAAGTCACGCTGGTTCTGAGCCTTCTGTATCTCTATGCTCTGACGCTCGAGCTTGCGGGAATTCTTGCCCCAATCGGTGATCGGTATCTGAAGCATCGCATACATGGCACCGTTGAACTTGGGATTGGTGAGTATCTTGGAATATCCGTATGATGCACCGAAGACAACAGACGGCAGGCTCTGCCCGAGAGTCATGCGCCTTTCGAGCGTCTTGGCATCCACCTGCATCTGCAGAAGCGTACTTTCATCCAGCTCGGCAGCCACCTTGTCCTCATCCACATAGACCTCCGATGGCGAAGGTATATGGGAATAATCGCCCTCCAGGACAAAAGAATCTATCGACGGGAGATCACTCTGCAGGACGGGGTAAGGGTTATATTCGATGCCAGCGGTATTCAAAAGGTTCATCTTGGCGATACGCAGACCGAGATCAAGCTTCGAGCACCCTGCCTTAAGCTCCGCAGCCTTGATATCGACGGCGCTCAGATCGGTATCGACCGCAAGACCGGCCGCCACGGCGCTGGCCACATCACGTCGCACGCTGTCCAGCATCACGCGAACAGTCTCCAGCGAAGTCTTTTTCTCCTGCAGAGCCATCACCTGATAGAAAAGCTTCTGAACATCTTCCGAGCTCTGACGCCTCTGGAGATTATTCTTGGCCTCCGCCGCACGCACGCCCAGCGATGCCAGTTGATTGCCGGTCACGATGCGTCCTCCCACAAACACAGGCTGCTGGAGAGACACAGTGCCCGTGTAGCCATGCTGCAAGGCACGATACTTTGTCTTTATATCATATGGAGCAGCCATCTCTTCGAGAGTATTCTGGATATGATATGCCATATCGGATGTTCCCAGAATATCCGTCAGAGAAATATCTATCATAGGGCTTACACTATGGAAAGCAAGTCCCATGGCGCTGATCGAAGGGAAATACTCCGCAAAAGCCTCCTGTTTCTGCAGACGGGCCGCCGTCACATCCAGAGCCGAATTCCGCACATCCACATTATGGCTCAAAGCCATCTGCACGCACTCTTCCACAGTCAGGACATTCTGCGCAGCAGCTGAAATCATGCCCAGAAGACATGCAAGATATATTACAGTCAGCCGTTTCATTTCTTTGTCTTATCGAATACGAGCCAGTAGCTCACCGGCATGATGAATACTATCAGCAGGATGCTGAATATGATACCGAAGCATATCGTAAGGCCTACAGGCTGCCACAGGGCATCGCCAGCAATAATCATGGGGAGCACACCAAGAGCCGTAGTGCATGACGTAAGGAATATAGGCCTCATGCGTCTCTGACCGGCCAGCATGGCAGATTCCTTGACAGAGAACCCTTCCTTGAAGTGAAGCTCCTCTGCATATTCGAACATGATAATGCCGTTTCGCACTATGATACCTATCAGCGACACTATGCCCAGCACGCTTGTCATACCGAAATCCAGATTGAATGCCCACAGTCCGAATGAAGCTCCGAAAAGGCAGAGGAGACAGAGCACAAGGCTCAGAATCGTGAGCGAGACCTTCTTGAAATGGATAAGCAGGAACAGGAACATCACCGCCACGGCAGCTATGAAGGACAGTGCAATCTCGGGGCCCACCGTATCGTTCGAAGCGGACAGGCCGCCATATTTGATATGCACGCCCTCGGGAAGTTCGAGGCCCTTCACGTATGCATCCACCTTTTTCATGACTTTCGGATGCGAATGTCCGTATTTGAGGTCGGCGTCTATGGTAACGCTCTCCTCGCCCGCATAGCGGACAAGCGTATTCTGACGCCATTCGGGAGTGATGACCGCAACCTGCCTGAGCGGCACGCTGACTCCCGGGATCATCGTAGGAACCAGCTGGTCACCGATTGCAGAATAATCCATATCACCCGAAGTATTGCTGCTGTACAGATTTACAGGCACGGCATCTCCATCCTCATAGAGAGTGAGAAGCGTAGAATTTCCAAAGCCCTGGCTCAGCGCCATGCTGAGCATGGATTTGTCCACACCCAGACGCGCGGCCTCGGCAGCATCGATCTCCACCTTCACCGTACTCACATATCTGCCGCTGTTGCGATGCAGCCATTTAAGCTCACGGTCCAGAGTGGCCATATATGTCTGTATACTGTCGGCAACCACGGCACACTTATCCCTGTCATCTCCAAGTATCACCACAGACAGCGGAGCGGTGGTGCCCTGATAATCCATCTGCTTGATGCGGATGAGCGCGTTAGGGAAATAATGTTCATAGCGCGCCTCCAGATACGGAAGAATCTGCTCCGTAGCCAGGTCAGAAGTAGTGTTGACTATCATCTGGGCGAAAGTTGGAGCCGGAGTCTTGGGCGAATACGTGGCATGATATCGCGGAGCTCCCGTTCCTATGAACGAGGTGACGCTTGTGATTCTGTCCTCGGCAAGAAGCATACGCTCGAGAGAATCAGCCACCGCCTTCGTGTCATTTATATTACAGCCATCCTCAAGATTGATCTCCACTGCAAAGCTGCTGCGCGCAGCGAAAGGCATCATCTGCACATTGAGGTGCGAGAACATGAGCACTCCGAGCACGACTGCAACCACTCCTATGGCAATGGTCAGCTTAGGGAAGCGGAAAGCCTGCACCTGCACCTTGTCGTACACCTTCTGCAATGCTCTGAAAAGCCCATTCTGGAGCCGCGAGATAAAGGTATCCTTTTTTGCAGTACCCTTGCCTATGAACTTCACCTCCAGGCTTGGAACCACAGTCACAGCATACACCAGCGATGTCATCAGCGCGATAAGGATAATCCAAGGGAACGAGCGTATGAAATCACCCAGATAACCTGAAATGATGCCCAGCATAGGAAAGAACATGGCGCAGATACTGAGCGTCGCCATGAACATAGGCATGAAGAGCTCCTTTGCTGCAGCGGATGCGGCCTCAACACGGCTCATGCCGCGCGAGAGCTTGTCCATATAGCCATCCATCGTGATTATGGAATCGTCCACGATCATACCCAGAACGACAATCAGAGCGGCAAGTGTAACGGTATTCAGAGCCATACCTGTCATATACATGACGGATATGGTCACCAGCGTACATACAGGCACTCCGGACGAAGCGATGAGAGCGCTTCGCATAGGGAACATCATTATCATCACGAAGATGACCACAAGCATGGATATGAGCAGATCCCTCAGGAAACCCATCACACTCTTGTCCACCACGCGAGGCTGATTGCTGACCGTATAGATATGAACGCTGTCGGGCAGCGTGCTCTTGAATTCTTCTACTACCTTGTCAACATCCTCTCCGAATGCCACGATATTATTGTCCGGACGCATGACCAGGTTCATGACCAGAGCACTGCGGCCATTATACTTGACAACCGATTCGGGCTCCTTCATGCGACGCTCGATCGTGGCGATGTCCTTCAGACGCACGATATTGCCCTCCGGATCGCTGTAGACGATTTTCTGGGCGATCTCCTCTTCCGAAGCCACAGAGGCATCCACGGAGATAGGTGCACTGGTATAATCCGTATCGAATGTACCGGCAGGCAGATTGAGCCCGGCAGCGGTATAGCTCAGCATCAGAGTGGCAGGCGAAATGCCATAACGGCTCAGGCGCGCCATGTCCACAGTGACCGCTATCTCCTCTGTCTGCTCTCCCATGATGCTGACAGATCCCAGGCGGTCCAGTTTGCGAAGACGGCTCTTGAGATCCTGTGCGTATGCACTCATCTCGCCCCACCCCTTGTCATCAGATTCGAGAGCAACAAGTATAGAGGAAATATCGCTGAAGTCATCCAGGACCTGCACCGTGAGAACTCCCGGAGGCAGAAGAATCTTACTCTGGTTGAGCTTGAGCTTGATCTTGCTCCACACCTCGGTCTTGCGGCTCTGATTGCAGTTCAGGTCCACATATATATAGGCTATGCCATCTTTGGACACCGACTCCAGATTCTGACGACGCACCTCAGGAATGGATATCAGTATCTCTTCCAGAGGCTTGACAAGCTGCTGCTCCACTTCCTGCGCCGTTGCTCCCGGATATATGGCAGCCACGAGTCCCTGGTTGATCTGGAATGTGGGAAACTCGTCCTTATTGATATATTTCAGGCCCACGATACCCAGTACGCACAGGGCCAGCACAGCCAGATAGACCACCTTGTTGTGCTCTATCACCGTGCTGATAAAACCTGCAGGACGTGGAATCTTTACAGCCATTCTCTACTCCTTTACCTTTACCGACATTCCTGTAGAGACCTTGGATGCACCCTCGATTATGATTCTGTCGCCCATCTCAAGGCCAGAGGACACAACGACACCCTTCCCGCTGAAACAGCCGGTAGTGACATAAACCTTGGCAACCTTGTCAGTCGCATCTACAGTCCACACATATTTGCCATCAGAGTCCACCTTCACAATATCGGCAGGAACAATTATGCCGGACACCGAATCGCTTGCAAGATACACCTTGCATACCATGCCCGGTAATACATCGGCACCCAATGCCAATGGGGTAAGAGCACATTTATAGGAATGTGACAATGCATTGCCGACGACAGCCCTAGTCTTTACGACAGCCTCGACAGTCCTGCCCAGAGAAGGAAACTCGACAGTAGCCTTGTCACCCGGTTTCACATCGAACACCTCAGTCTCCGGAACAGATACGACTATATCGAGCCCAGAAGCATCGACGATTGTCAGAAGAGGCTGAGCGACGGTCACCCTTTCGCCCTGGTGAATATTGACATCTGAGACCTCACCTGCAAAAGGAGCTCGTATCTTACACTGTTCCAATGCATTCTTCGCCGCTGCTGCAGAAGCACGAGCCTGTTCGAGCTTAGTCTTTATCTCTACAAGCTTGACCTCCGACACACTGCCGGAGTCATACACCTTCATTACCCTCTCATAACCATCCTTGGCCTGGTTCAAAGATGCCACGGCGGCATCATAGCTGCTCTGGACAGCCTGAGAGTACACTTCAGCCAGAATCTGACCGGCAGACACCCTGGTCCCCTGCTTCACATGCACCTTGGACATGGTGCCAGAAGCGGGAGAACTGACGGAAGCCTCCTTGCTCACCTCGACGGTTCCGACATAGGACTTGCTTGTCACCGTCGACGAGCTCTCCACGGTCATCACCTTTACGCTCACTCCTTCCGGAGCCACACGCACTCTCTTGAGACGCGCCTGCTGGCATGAACACAGGAACAGCAGCGCCACGACGAAGTATGAAATATGTCTGAAATGCTTCATCATTACTCCTGAAGATTGGCTATGCAGGAAACTTTGCTGCTCTTGACAGTGTATACATTACCGTCGATGCCGGCGGTAAACGGAACGGACTTATAAGTAAGATCCAGGACCAGAAGCCCATTTGTCTTATAGCCTTTGCCACTGACAAACATGGAAACATTGACAACATCGCCGCCAACAGTGAGCGTAACATTGCGTTCTGCCGGCTTCAATTCGATGTCGGTACCATCTACCACAGCATCAAACACCACGGCATCGCCTCCTATCGAGCTCATGGTCACAACGGCGTCACCGCCTTTCGGTTCTATGCGCAATATGCCACGTTCCCTGGGTATCTGGCACTCCCTTGTCATAGACAGATCTCCCTCTTCATAAGAGAGGGTGAGCTGTCCGCTTGTCACGTATCCATATGAGCCACGGAAGAAAGGCACGCCTTCCTTCCTGCATGAAACAATTGCAGCGAGGGCAAACACCACCGCTGCAATCACAGTATATATTCTTTTATTCATATCTACAATTCGGTATTGAACTCACGGAGGAATCGTATGTCATTCTCGAAGTAGTTGCGAAGGTCCTTCACCTGCCACTTGAGCATCGCAATTCGCTCAATTCCCATGCCAAAGGCGAAGCCGCTGTACTTTTTGGAATCGATACCGCTCGCCTCAAGGACATTAGGGTCCACCATGCCGCAGCCGAGGATCTCGAGCCAGCCTGTACCTTTACATATATTACAACCCTTTCCACCACAGATGTTGCAGCTTACATCGACCTCTGCAGAAGGCTCAGTGAACGGAAAGTACGACGGACGCATGCGGATCTGGGTCTGAGGACCGAACATCTCGCGAGCGAAGAGCAGGATAGACTGCTTCATATCTGCAAATGTCACATTCTCGTCTATGTACAGACCCTCAACCTGATGGAATATACAGTGTGCACGGGCAGAGATAGCCTCATTGCGGAACACGCGGCCAGGGCAGATCACGCGGATAGGAAGAGGCATCTTCTCCATTGTACGCACCTGCACTGAAGATGTATGGGTACGGAGAAGTACAGGATTGTGCTTGCTACCATCCTCCATTGTCTCACCCTCAGACACGAAGAACGTATCCTGCATCTCGCGGGCAGGATGCTCTGGCGGGAAGTTGAGGGCTTCGAACACATGCCAGTCGTCCTCTATCTCCGGACCCTCCGCCACATCATAACCGAATTTGCGGAAGATATCGACAATCTCCTGACGGACGATAGACACAGGATGGCGTGAACCCAGTTCCATAGGCTCGCCGGGCATTGAGAGGTCTGATACAGATGCGCCCCCAGCTGCAGATGCATTCTCCATCTGCTCACGGAGCTCTTCGATACGGGCAGCTGCTGCATTCTTGAGTATATTCAGCTTCGCACCGAACTCTCTCTTTTGCTCTGAAGGGACATTGCGAAACTCCTCGAAGAGGGCTGTAATGCTACCTTTCTTGCCGAGAAGACGCACACGGGCGTCCTCAATATCCTGTTTTGATGCTGCTTTGATAGCCGCAACTTCGGCCATCAGCGCTTCTATCTTCTCTTTCATATATCGTTATTTCTTTTTTCCTTCAACCTTATTTGCCTGATTCTGGCTTTTGGCAAGGCGTTTCTCCCTTTCCTTGATGATACGGGCACCTCCCTGCTTAAGATATGCAGCCCACTGGGCTTCCGTGAATATCTTCCTATACTGATTCTGCGTACGCTCCATCCACTTGTCCTGAACACCCAGGTACAGGTCTGAGTTCTCCACACGTGACCTGGACAGTCTCTCGAGCTCCGCAATCATCTCCGTATAATTGTGACGCAAGGTGCTGTCAACATAAAACACCTGCCAGTCCTCCAGACCGAGAGAAGACTCCAGACGCTCCGCCTCCTTTTCAGCCACCTCCACAGGATCCGGCTTCTCCGGCGCCTCCTGCGCTGAAAGCGAAAAAAAGCCTGCCAAGAGGGCTATTAGTACGGCTGTTATTTTCTTTTTGAGCATAATTTAGTAGATTTGCACAGCAAGATGCAAATTTAATAAATTTATAGGAAAAACAATAATGAGAAGGTATTACACTATTGCTTTGGCGGTCTTCGCAACAGTGCTCTGCATTGACGCATTCGCATGCTCGAACGTACTTGTCACCAGAGGTGCCAGCGCTGACGGCAGCAACATGATTTCATATGCAGCGGACTCTCATCAGCTGTTCGGAGAGCTCTATTTCAAGGCAGGCGGCAAGCAGAAGGGCGACCGACAGGTATATGATTGGGACAGCGGACGCTATCTAGGTGCCATCCCGCAGCAGGATGTTACATTCCAGAGGGTGGGCAACATGAACGAACACCAGCTCATTATCGGCGAAACAACCTACGGCGGACGCGAAGAGCTATGGGAGCAGAAAGATGCTGTCATGGACTATGGTTCATTGATATACATAGCACTCGAAAGATGCAGCACAGCCCGCCAGGCCATTGCCATGATCTATGATCTGACTTCAAAATACGGATACGCATCCGAAGGCGAGAGCTTCTCGCTGGCAGACAAGGACGAAGTATGGGTCATGGACCTGATAGGCAAAGGCAACTTCGGCAAGGGCATAGTTTTCGTGGCGCGCCGCGTGCCGGACGGTTATATATGCGCACACGCCAACCAGGCGCGCATCACCACCTTCCCCAAGAACGATCCCGATAACTGCATCTACTCTCCAGACGTTGTCAGCTTCGCACGCGAGAGAGGCTATTACAGCGGCAGCGATGAGGATTTCAGCTTCGCAGATGCCTACGCGCCGCTGGATTTCGGAGCGATGAGGGGATGCGAGGCCCGTGCATGGAGCGCATTCAACATACTCTGCGACGGTTCATTCACATTCACCGACGAGACAGGCGCAGAAGTCACCCGTCCTGCCATGGACTATATCGGGTACGCCATGGGACATGACACCACAAAACGCTTCCCTCTTTTCGTGAAGCCTTCGAAGAAGGTCAGCGTTGCCGATGTGGCACGCGTGATGCGCGACCACTATGAGGGCACCCCTATGGATATGACTACAGACATCGGCGCAGGCGGCAACCGCTGTCCATACCGCTGGAGACCCATGACCTTCAAAGTCGGAGACAACACTTATTATAACGAGCGCGCCATTGCCACCCAGCAGACCGGTTTCTGGTTCGTGGCTCAGTCGCGTCCACAGCTTCCGGATCATATCGGAGGCATCATCTGGTTCGGCTGTGACGATGCAGCGACATCATATCTCACTCCGATATATGCATGCACGTCACGAGTCCCACACTGTTTCGAGGTGGGTAACGGAGACATGCTCACATATTCTCCGACATCGGCATTCTGGATGTGCAACCGCGTAGCCAACGCATGCTACAAGGCATACGACATGATGGCCCCTGATGTACAGAAGAAGGCCCGCGAGTGGGAAAGCTCATGCGTGGACAGGATTGCCGCATGGGATGCAGCCGCACTCGCACTCAAGAGCGACAAAGCACGCGTCAAATATCTCACATCAGCATGCGTGGGAGCGGCAGACCAGATATTCTCCGAGTGGGTGAAGCTGGAAGAATACCTGCTCATAAAATACATCGACGGCAATATCAAGGCACAGAATGAGGACGGCAGCTGGAAGACCAATGGAAACGGTAACATTCCTGCCGGCATCGTGCAGCCCGGCTACTCAGACAAATGGAAAGAGAACGTGGCACGCGACCACGGAGAGACTCTCATAGTTGTTGAACCTGTTAAATAATCATAATGAGAAAGAAACCTGTAATAATTGAGAACTGGCCTCGCTACATCCTTCAATGGGGTGTGCTTGCGGCACTTTTTCTTTTCCTTACCGGAATCGTCAAAAGCGAAAGCGTCGACCCTGAGACATATTGTCCTATGGGAGGCCTCGAAGCATTCACCACCTATCTCGTACGCGGTTCCCTGCCATGCAGCATGAGCAGCGTACAGATAATGATGGGCCTTGTGATGGCTCTTGCAGTCATGCTCTTCGGCAAGCTCTTCTGCGGCTACCTCTGTCCCGTAGGAACAGTCGAGGATCTCATCAAGAAGCTTCGCAATACATTATGCATAAAGAGCATACGCGTAAACAGCAACAGCGTCGCAGACAAAGTGCTGCGCATCTTCAAGTATATCCTTCTGTTCTGGATATTCTACAGCACAGCCACTGCCAGCGAGCTCTTCTGCAAGAATCTCGACCCATACTATGCCGTAGCTACCGGATTCAAAGGCGAGATCACACTCTGGATGAGCATCACCACAATTGTGCTTGTTGCAGCCGGCGGTTTCCTGGTAGATAACTTCTGGTGCCGCTACCTCTGTCCTCTCGGAGCTGCAGTGAATACCCTCAAGTTCTGGCTGTGGTGCGCAGCACTTGCCGGACTCTGGTTCCTGCTCAACGCCCTTGAGATGAACGTGCCTTGGTGGGTGTTCCTCGGAGCATTCTGTATCATGGGCTATCTGCTCGAGATACTTTATGCCCGCCCTCAGCTGCAGCTCATCTATATGCAGCGTGACACCATGAGATGCAACAAATGCGGCGCATGCGAACGTCAGTGCCCACATCACATCAACATATCCGAATTCAACGGACGCGTAAGCTGCGTTGACTGCAACCTCTGCGGCGACTGTGCGGCAGTCTGTACAAGAGACGCCCTCCATGTAGGCATATTCCCCGGCCGCCGCAAGACGACCTTCAGCGTGCTTCTGCCAGCAGTGCTCACGGTAGTGCTCGGCTTGGGAGCATATTATATGGGACTGAAATATGAGCTTCCGACAATTGACGAGACATGGGGTATCTACAGCGCCGACAGTCTCAAGACACAGCTCATCGACCCTGCCTCGCTCGAAACATGCACGCTCGAAGGCCTCAAAAACGTACACTGCTACGGCAGCAGCATGGCATTCAAGGGCAAACTGGAGAAAATCAAAGGTGTATATGGCGTAAAAACCTATGTAAAGAGTCACAAGGCCACCATCACCTATGACCCGTCTGTCATTACCCCGGACAAGATAAAGGAAGAGATTTACATCCCTTCACATTTCAAATGCTTCACTCCGGATTTCCATGAAGTACCGGAGGTCAAGGTCATAACGATACGCACGGAAAAGATGCCTGCCGCATCGGATGTCAATTTCCTGGGCATCCAGTTCAAGCAGGTGGATTCACTGATCTATGGTCTTGACAGCCAGTTCGACTGCCCTCTCATTGTACGCATGTATGTCGATCCGGCATTCGACAAGGATGAGGCCTGGATCAAGAGCATCGTGGAGAAGCCGACACTCGACCTGCCACGCGCAGATGGCACTATCAAGAGCACACCTCTCGGATACGAATTCGTCCGCATGGAGAAACAGGTAGAGACCATCCCTACTACAGAGTTCCTTACCAGGATGTTCACCAACCCGTTCGTATGGGAAAGCGCGAAACGTCAGGAGAAGGCTGCTGAGGAGAAGAGAGCACAGTATATATATGAGTTCGCGGACGAGAACTTCACCAAGCCTGTTATCACCCGCAGCCTGCCGTTTGTCAGCAACACGCTGAGCGCACACGAAGGCGTGCTGGCAGTATACACCTGTCTGAACGAGAATTACGTGCCTTGTCTGCGCGTGCGTTACTGCCACCCTATGACTTCAAAGGAGATCTACAGCATACTCACCCAGCCGGAGTGGACTATCACCTATGCAGCAGATGACATCCGTCAGGTACCCGCCAAGATCAGATTCAATCGCGAAGGTACGGTAGCAGAATACGATGCAGGCTACACTCCAGCAGGCTCTTCAAAGCCAGCTCCGGCAAAGAGTGCGGCCAGATCTTCAGGCAAGAAAAAGAAAAAATAACTTAAAAAAGTTTGCATTTCGGTAAAAGTGTAGTATATTTGCATTCCAATCTTTGAAATACAGCACTAACCGAAGTGCAACCTGCGGAAATAGCTCAGTTGGTAGAGCACGACCTTGCCAAGGTCGGGGTCGCGAGTTCGAGTCTCGTTTTCCGCTCAAAACAATAAAGGTGGCCCTTGTGGTCACATTTGTTGTTTTACGTAGAGGCTCGCTACTCGAACGAGCGACCCCATACCCCCGAGGTCGTGAGGGTGTTTACAGAAAGTCCAGTGGACTTTCGGCCCGAGCAGCAGGGCTTTAGCCCGTCGGGTGGACGGCGCAGCCGGACGGGGGTAACTCAGGCCCAGCGGAAACAAACCTTTATTCCTGTCCGAGACTCGTATTCATGGACCGCCACCTCGAAATGACGTTTCACTATGCCCAGGTCCATCTTTGTATAACAGGCAAAAGAGCGGCCACTGATGGCTTTCACCGTCTCATTATCGCTCTGAAGCTCGAAACGGAATTTCTGCTGATTGACAGCGGTGGGAGCCAGAAGGGCCGCTTCCACTCCGGCTCGGAACCACTCAGGACGGCCAACCTGGAAATTGCTCACATCCTGAAGATTTTTACCTTTATGTTGAACACCATCGTTCACTCCATAGCCCAGAGCAATCACACATGCCACCTTTTCTCCGGCATCAAGGGAGAAGGCGCCATCCACCTTTTGGTATGTAAGTCCCACCCAGCAGCTGTTCAGACCAAATGTCTGAGCCAGAAGAACCACCTGCTCGCCATAATAGCCCACGTTCTCTTCGAACTTCTCCGATGGTGTTCCAGCCATGACGATATAATTGCTGCAGCAGCTGAACTTGCCGTACCTTGCAAGCCTACTCTGAAATGCCTTCGGCTCATTAAGCAC
Organism: Candidatus Cryptobacteroides sp.; assembly: GCA_045600345.1. Taxonomy (GTDB): domain Bacteria; phylum Bacteroidota; class Bacteroidia; order Bacteroidales; family UBA932; genus Cryptobacteroides. The sequence goes on from JAZRXU010000095.1 coordinate 12,662, forward strand.
AAGCTGCATATGAAGCCCGGACTCGGCATTCAGCCTGTCTATCTCCTGCTTCAAAAGAATGGCGGTCTCACCGGCAATCGGTTTGTCCTGATACGCACGTACTGAATGACGTGCCTGGATAGCTTCATAAATTGTCATAGTTCCTTTCGTTTAGTCTGTCAAAGATAATAATTTAAGCTAAAGCAGCCCCATTGAGAGTTTCAGGGCAATGATACGGCTGACACTTTCATCAATGCGGGATTCTTCTATCATGCCTGAACGGACTGCCTCTACAACACCCTCAACGGCCCCTCTGACACTTAGCGGCATGAGCAGAATATCGACCCCGGCTTCAATGGCCAGGATTGCAGCCTCGGCAGCACCATAATGCCTGGAAATCGCCCCCATCGCCATGGAATCTGTAATCACGATACCATCGAAACCAAGTTCGCCGCGCAGCTTTTCCTTTATCATCACTGGCGACAGCGTGGCAGGAAGCGAACCACAGCCATCCACCGAAGGAGTGGCGATATGTCCCATCATCACCATCTGTGCACCTGCATCTATACCGGCACGGAAAGTCACCATCTCGCATGCTTGCATCTCATCCCAGGTCTTCCGGCTTTCCACATAGTCCTTGTGGCTATCCGCCGATGTGTCTCCGTGACCCGGGAAATGCTTCAGACAGCCCACTACGCCCACATCATCAAGACCGCGCAGGAAAGCGCACACGGACAGAGCAGCCTGCTGAGGGTCCTCACTGAAAGCGCGTGAGCCGATAACGGGGTTGTCCGGATTGGTATCCACGTCTGCAACGGGAGCCAAATCCACATTGAAGCCATAACGTTTCAGATATGCTCCTATAGAGCTGCCAGCTGCATACACAGCATCCTCACCTCTCCTGCCCATCACCTTCATGGCAGGAAATCGAGGAACATCGAATGACTTGTTCCCTCCTATGCGAGCCACGCGTCCGCCTTCTTCGTCTATGCAGAAGAAAGGAACGATGGACTGAGCCCTGAGAGAGCAAAGCAGCGAATCGAGAGAACGCGGATTCTTGAAATTGTGAGCAAATATGCAATAACCTCCGAGCGGATACTCAGATCTATCCACACTGTCAGCCGCCTCGGGACGCACAACAAACAGCTGAGCCACCTTCTGCTCCAGAGTCATCTCTGCCATAATACGACTCACTGCCTCCTGAGCACAGCACAAAACTGATACGCAAGCGGCAGCGATGACAGTGACGACAGGTCTAAGCATAAGGGCTATTTTTTCTTCTTAGCAGGAGCTTTCTTTTTTGCCGATGGCTTTGTATACTTGTCACGGCCGAATACATATACAAAACCGAGATTTACAGAAAAGAGGCCCATATTGATTTTTTTGTTGAGGCCATCGCCCTTGACCCTGGTATAAAGGCCAACTGCATAAGAAATGCTTGGCTCGATAGCGAAGCTCTTGGTCACAAAGAAATCATAACCTACACCCAGCTGCAGCTGAAGGCTCTGAAGAGAATATTTGTCAACAACCTTTATCTCCTCGTCTGTCTCCCAGTCAAGATCCATGTATTTATTCTTGAGCGAGCCGAATGCCATTCCGAAATTCGTGAAAGCATAAAGACCCTGGAAAGCATAATAGCGCACACCCGGCATAAAATCGAACATGCCTCCAGAATATTTGCCTTCTGACGATTTCTCATTCAAAGCAACAGTCTGGAAACCAAGATTTGCCGTAACCACGAGGTTGTCGATGACAGCATAGCCACCACCCATCTGAAGTCCGAAGCGCATGGCATTGTCTCCCTTATCCATGCTTTCAGTCTTGACTGTCGCTACATTCAGTCCAAGATTGGTAAGCGACGGATTCAACATAATCTCGCCTTTTTTGTATGCTTGAGCAAAAGATGTGCAGCATATGGCGGCAGCAATAACGGTAAGAATCGTCTTTTTTCATAGGTTTTTTATAATTTTTCGTAAATTTACGCATTATATTTTTATATCCAAATCCTCTCCGGATGAAGCGCATCACCATACTCGCACTTATACTTCTTCCTCTGATTGTCACAGCGAAGGAGCAGATTTCCGGATCATCCGGCCTGGAATCCGTAACCCTGCAGAATTGTCGTGACGCTGCCAGAGACAAAGCTGACTACGCCACGCTCAGGGATCTGGACCAGCAGGTGCATGACCATACCGAGCGTCTTATAAGGCGTCAGAATACCCCAGACATATCACTGGGAGGCGAGGCCCATTACCAGAGTGATGCTCCAGACCCGGCAGGTTTGACTGACTTTCCGTTCGAGATACACAAGCTTTCCAAGTTCCAGTACCATGCAGGACTGCTCATTCAGCAACCTATTTACAACGGCGGGACTGCCAGGGCGCGCAGGAAGGTGAATGATGTCGATGCAAAGCTGAGTGAATTGGAACTGCAGGAAGCCTACGAGGAGCTGGACAAGACAGTAGAAGACATCTATCTGGGTATAGTACTGGCCAGGAAACAGGAGGAAATTGCAGAATCGCACATTTCCGCGCTTCAGATAAGCCTTCAGTCCCTTAAAGATGCATTCTCGAATGGGTCGGCCTATAAAAAGGACATCGTGGCGACTGAAGCAAAGATGCTCGCCATCCAGGCAGAAAAAGAAGGTTATCGCATGCGGCAGGAGACGGGAGCTTCGATGCTGGCATCCGTCACAGGCCTTCCTCTCAACGCTGACACCACATACGAAACCCCTCAGGTGGACAATTGCCCCGCAACAAGACATTTTCTCGAAAAGATAGACCTTGAATCCCAAAAACTGGAATTTCAGCAGAACCTTATCAAGTCGATGGCCCTGCCGCATATCAGCGCTTTTGCCAGTGCAGGATACGGAAACTGGCCGCTGAATTTCTTCAAACGGCAACCAGACGCCTTTGTCATCGCTGGAGTTTCTTTCGTTGTGCCGATATCATCTTGGCAGGACGTTGCGTATAAAAAGAAAATCACGTCCGCCCAGCAGGCAAAACTTCAGATACGCAGAGATGCTGCAAAACGGGTGGCAGACGCAGAAGATCTGCGCCTGTCCGGCGAGATAGCCCGTATGGATGTACTTCTGGAAGCCGGAGAGCAGACCATAGCAAAATATGAAGACCTGTGCGGAGAACTTCGTTACATGGCAGAATGCGGACAATGTCCAAACTCTGACTATTTACAGGCTTTGGAACAGCTTGCACAGGCCAGATCCAACCAGGAAATATATTCTCTATCCCGTATAATGCTCCTTCTTCAGAGACAAAGAACACAGACGAAATGAAAATCAAGCACCTACCCATCATCGCCGCTGCTCTTGCCGCAGCTCTGTCGTGTGGAAACAATGACAAGCCACTTGCTTACGGTATAATAGACTGCAACAGCTGGATGGTAGCCTCTTCCGAGAGCGGGCAGATAGTTTCCCTAGATATCGAGGAGGGTCAGAAAGTGGCCAAGGACGCAGTGGCCGTACAAGTTGACACAACCCAGCTGAGCCTTCAGCTGACCAGTATACAGGCACAGGCTGCATCACTGCGAGGCACTCTGCCAGACGTAGGAAAACAGATAGATGTACTGGAAAGCAAGAAAAGTACATTGGAGAATGAGGCAGCCAGGGTACGCCCCCTGGTGGCATCAGGTTCGGCATCCACAGCACAGCTCAGCAAAATAGAAGATGAGATTGCCATGGTGGGCAGCCAGATTGCAGCCACCCGATCTTCACTTTCCAGAGAAACTGCAGGAATCCTTGCCAATATAAGTGCACTCCAGGCACAGGCCGACATCCTCAAGGATAAGATGGAACGCTGCAGCGTGGTCAATCCCGAGAACGGCACTGTCGTCCGCATTTTCACCAGAAACCACGAATTCACAACTGCCGGCAAGCCGATATACAAGCTCGCAGACTACGACAACATGTTCATAGACTGCTGGTTCGACGGAGATGCCCTGTCCATGATCGCCACCGGCGACAAGGTGGAAGTAAGAGCCGATGCCCCTGAAGGCAGTCACACATATGAAGGCACAATAAGCTACATATCCAGCGAAGCCGAATTTACTCCCAGCAAGATTCCGACCAGGGATTCCCGTGCAAAACTGGTATACCACGTGAAAGTATCTGTACATAACGACGGTTTCCTGAAGGCAGGTCTGCCTGCAGATATCTATCCTTGCAGATAATATGATTGCTGCAGAAGGCATAAGCAGACTATTCGGCACATACAAAGCGCTGGACAGCATCTCCTTTACGGTCGGGGATGGCGAGCTTATGGCCCTTATGGGAGCAAATGGAGCCGGCAAATCCACACTTTTCGATATACTTGCAACGCTGGACTCCGACTATGAAGGCAAGGCAGCAATAAACGGTCTGGACGTCAAGAGCCAAAAGAAGGAAATTCGCAGGAACATAGGCTATGTGCCTGGAAAATTCTCCCTATACTCCGATCTTACCGTACTCGAAAATCTCGAGTTCTTCGCAAGAGCATACGGGGCTCGCCCCGAAGATATCGAGAAAATCTGTCCCGGGCTATGGAGCGGTCTGAAAGATCACGGTTCAGCACGTGCGGGGAACCTTTCCGGCGGAATGAAACAGAAGCTTTCCATATGCTGCGCAATGGTGCACAGCCCTTCTGTATTACTGCTGGATGAGCCCACTGTGGGCGTTGACCCTGTTTCGAGGCTTGAAATGTGGGAAGAACTGCAGGAGGTGAAAAAGCAGGGGACGTCAATACTGGTCAGCACACACTACCTGGATGAAGCCGCACTGGCCGACAGAGTAATGTTTCTGCACCAAGGACATATGCTGCTTCTGGACTCGCCCCGGAATATCATCACATCTCGTTCCGGTGGTGCTCGTGATGTCACTCTGGAAGATGTATTCGTGGATATCCTAACGGCGGAGGAAGGTCATGAATAGGGTGGAGATTGACAATGTCGTCAAGACATTCGGAACACTCAAGGCAGTGAATGGTGTGTCTCTTGCACTGAAGGAAGGCGAGGTCCTCGGACTACTGGGAGCCAACGGAGCCGGGAAAACCACACTCATACGCATGCTTTGCGGCCTTATAAACCCCGACAGCGGCACTGTAACAATCAACGGACGCTTCGGATACATGTGCCAGTCATTTTCTCTGATAGAAGAGCTTACCATACACGAGAACATTCAGTTCTACGGCACCATATGCAAGCTCAGCAAAGAGCAGATAGCAAGCAAGGAACAAGACATGGAAAAGAGGCTCAGACTGGGTCCATACATGCACCGAAAGGCTGCACAGCTGCCTAATGGCTGGCGTCAGACTCTCTCCTTCTGCATCGCTCTGATGAGCGACCCGGATGTTCTGGTGCTGGATGAACCCACCAGCGGGCTGGATGCCCTGTCCCGCCGCAGGATGTGGAGTATGATACGTGAATACGCTGCTGCCGGAGCGGCCGTCATTGTAAGCACACACTATATGGACGAGGCCTTCTATTGTTCGTCACTTGCCATCATGAAATCAGGGAAAATCATAGCACAGGGATGTCCTTCTGATGTCGCCAAGTCCGACAAGGATCTGATAAGATATTTCAAGTGATGAAAGAACACAGTATCATATCCGCCATGATCCAGAAGGAGTTCAGGCACATTTTCCGAGATGTGATGAGCTGCAGTCTGCTCTTTGTCATGCCTGTCGCCATCATAATAATCTTCGGCTACGCACTCTCCTTCGAAGTCAACCACTTCAACATAGCCGTCATTGACACAAGTCATGAGGCAGCGGCCCAGCGTCTGTTTGCCAGACTTGATGCCAACACGAAATTACACGTGGTCGAACACCTCACGCGACTCGACGAGATAGACGAAGCACTTGCCCGCAACAACACAAGAATGGTGGTGGCATATAACAGCGACGGAATAGATCTGTTCATCGATGCCTACGCACCTTCCATTCAGACACAATGCAGCCGTATCGCGGGATCCATCATCACCGACTTCATGAAAGATGAGTTCAACGCAGCACAAGGTCCTGACGAAGAACCCATCATACGCTTCCTATACAATCCAAGCTCCAACAACAAATACATGCCGGTACCGGGACTTATCCTGATGGTATTCATCCTTGTTTCATCAATAGTGCTGGGCACCAGTATCAACAAGGAAAAGGAGCAGGGCACCTTCAGGCTGCTTCGTCTGACTCCTATCAGCAACATGGAACTCATAGCAGGAAAATCCATTCCATATTTCCTGATATCACTGCTGCATGTCGGATCGGTATATTTCATATGCCGTCATTTCGACATAGAAATAGTAGGAAGCCTGACGCTGTTTCTCGGCGTATGCGTCCTGTTCTCGGTATGT
>JAZRXU010000096.1:0-7007 GCA_045600345.1 Candidatus Cryptobacteroides sp.
CATATGATCAGGATAATCCTTCTTCTCGCCTGGATTCCAGACTGTTCCCTCTTCCTCAGTACCGAACTTGCCAGCGTTGAACTCGTACTCGTTCTTGTTGAGGTCGAGATAAACTCGGACGTTACCGGTTACGTCAGGAGAGATATTACCGCCACCCTGTGCACAACCTTCACCGAAGTTGAGATCCCATTTGTCATCGCAAGTGAATTTCATCTCAGTACCGGCTGGAATATTGACATCCAAGAAGAACTTGTGGGTTGTTGCGTTATACTGCATCTTCATTGCCGGGTCTGCCTGATTCCATCCGTTGAGAGTTCCGACAACACCTATGTTGTCAAAGCCGTATTTCTTGTTTACCTTGAGGGCGTTGCGATCGAACTCCCACATGTAGAAACGCTTGCTGTAGACCTTGATATCGCTGGAACCGCCATCAGAGATGAGGTTGATTGAAGAAGCCTCGGCATCCGGAGCGGCAGCAGAGCCGTCAAGACCCCAGTTGCAGTCGTCAGACCAACCCTCTACACCGGTAAGCTTCCAGCCTTTGGCTGCATCCCACTGATAGTCAACCAGACCGGTATAAACACCTTTTTCATCATAATCATAGAGATACTGCTCAACTTTAGCGAAATCCCATGCACCGATAGACCCGCCGGCACCTATGATCCATACATGCTTGTATATATCGACATCAAGGAGATTTGCCTCATATGGAACATATGAAGCTGAAACAGCCTCTGATGATACGTGAGTACCGCTAACGGCGGCACCTTTATCATCCTTCAGATATGCCACAAGGGCGAAATCACAAGGGAAAGCTACCGAAGGAGCAGCACCTGCATTGAGCATGAGTGCGTTAAGATCCTTCTGTGTGAAAGTGACAGTACCTTCTTCTACATCAATGGTAGACTTGAGTTCTGCAGCAGAAGCACCATCCAGCTGAGGAGTGACCTCAAGAGAGTACCCTGTAGGTGCAACGACACCGAAATCAGCTGGAGTGAAGTTCAGTACAATATCAGCACCGCCAAGTTCCAGTGCCTTGCCTTCGAAATCAGCAAGTACAGGAGCCTTTACGTTCTCGGGATTGTAAACCGCATACACCTCTTTCTGACATGAAGCGGCTACGATACCCAAAGCGGCGAAAAGTGAAATTATTGATATTCTTTTCATTTTCTAAATAAGTTGATTGGCTGTTAATAACCAGGATTCTGCTCCAGTTTTCCATTCGCGTTGACGTCACTTGAGCAAAGAGGATAAAGGTTGTACTTCGCATCCACTGCCTTGCCCTCTTTCACGCCGCCTTTGTAATCCCAGAGGTACTTGTCGGTTGTGAAAGCACCGAAACGGATAAGGTCCTGACGGCGTGAGAGCTCATGATAGAACTCGCGTGCACGCTCGTCCAGAATGTTGTCCAGAGTGAGTGAAGTGTCGCCAAGGCCTGCACGGTGGCGGACTGCGTTCAGATAAACCGAGCCTGTGATGTTGGAAGCACCACGTGCCTGACACTCTGCAGCCATCAGGTATGCATCAGCAACACGGAATACAGGGAAATCAGTATCCACGAAACCAGCCTCCTGAGCAGCAGAACCGTCATGATTGATGTTACGGAACTTCATAGATTTGTAACCGCCGGATTTGAAGTCAGAGATGTCGGCGATCTCCTGTCCGTGTCCGGTGTAGAACATCGCACGTGCATCAGAAGCTTCGAACTTGTCTGTGAAAGCTTTGGTGAGAGACAGACCGCCCCAACCTGAAGAAATACCCATCTGACCTGCAGCATCCATATCGCCACCTGTAGAAGCAAAGATGATATAGTTGGTCACGCCATAAGAACGGATATTGAAACCGTCCTGAGGAATCTGGAAGATAATCTCATTCTTTGCGCCGTAAGTAGAGTTGGCAGTGAAGAGATGGTTGTCAGCAGCGAAGAGGTCTGCATAATTAGGATGAAGATCGTAAGTAGCGATAAGTTCCTTGCAAAGGTCACCGCACTCCTGGAAGTAGTTTGCACTTGCATCTTTCCAGACCTGGGCATTGAGGTAAAGTTTTGCAAGGATCATCTTTACAGCACCCTGGTCGATACGGCCGTACTCAGCCTGACCTGGAAGAGAAAGAGCACTCTGTGATGAAATGAGGTCTTTAGCCTCAGCAACCATCCAGTCCCAGAGGTCTGCACGTTTGAGCTGGGCAGGGCCTTCTGCGCCTACTGAATTCTCCTCTGTGAAGAAAGGAACATTGCCGAAGAGGTCGATTGCATGATAGTAGCTTAAAAGGCGAAGAGCACGTGCCTCGGCAGTCCATTGTGCCGGAATATCCAGTTTGGTCTGGCTGGCCTGACGGATATACTCGTTGCAAAGACCCACCTGGAAGAATACACGGTAGTATGCAGCAGCAACGAAAGTATCGGAAGTACTCCAGCAAAGATTATGGATATCGTAAAGGGTCTGGTCGTTCCAGCAGCAGACTGCCTCATCGGTTGCAAGGCACTGGAGGTGGAACATTGCGCGGACATACTGGCCGTAACCGGCATCAACACCTGAGATGTCGCCGGCTCCTCCTTCTCCCTCAGAACCTGAACAAGCGAGACCCTGGTAGCATTTTGCAAGAAGCATATTGAATGCGTCCGGAGTATCAAGAACCTGCTCTGGAAGTTTGATAGAAGGATCCAGCTCCTCTGGTTTGATGGTAAGATCCTGTACACAGGATGCAGCGCCGAAGAAAGCTGCAGCTATAGCGAAAATTGAAAATATTTTCTTCATGATTTAGATCCTCCCTAATTAAAAGTTGAATTTCACACCGAGGATGTAAGTGCGAGGACGCGGATACATGTTGTTGTCGATACCGTTGAAAATCTCAGGATCGATACCCTTGTAACCGGAAATGGTTGCCACATTCTGCACTGTGAAGAATGCACTCAGATTCATTGCACGGCCAAGAGCCTCACAAAGTTTGAATGATTTGCTCAGAGTAATCTTGTCCAGTTTGAAGAATGAAGCATTCTGCACATAGTAGTCTGAGAAATACTGGGCATTTGTGGCGAAATTAGTCTCCATCGCTCCGTTGATGCGGTTGTTGATGAAGTTATTTGTCCACAGGTCTGTCAGCAGATCGCCATTCGACTTGATGTTGTTGTAAACATAGTTGCCGAGATTGCTGTGAGCGGCGATAGCCAATGTCCATGTCTTGTATGAAAGCTGTGTATTGAGACCGATTGTAACATCCGGAGCGGCTTTCTTGTAAACATATTTGTCGTTTACGTCGATCTTGCCATCACCATTGCGGTCTACGTAAAGGCCTTCGATAGGCTTGCCATCCGCATCATAAACCTGCTGATATACGAAGAATGAGTTAGGAGCGTGACCGGTCTGGTGAACCTGGATGGTATTACCGGTACCGCCACTGATACCGCCTGTCTCCACGCCATAATAGTCTGGACGCTCGTCATCGGCAGTAAGTTTGGTTACAAGAGTCTTGTTCCAGGCAACATTGGCGCCGATTGTCCAGCTCCAGTCCCTGGTCTCGATAGCAATCGCGTTAAGTTCAAACTCCACACCAGTGTTCTCCAGGCTGCCGATATTGGCTGCAAGATAGTTGGTGAGGTTGGCACCCGCAGCTACAGGAGTCCAGTTGAGCAGGTCCTTTGTATAACGCTTGTAGAAATCCAAGCTACCTGTCAGACGTCCGTTAAGGAAGCCATAGTCCAGACCGACGTTATATGTGGTAGTTGTCTCCCATTTCAGATCGGCATTGTATCCGAGAGGAGTGATAGGGAAAACGAACTGATTGCCGAATACATACTGGCTGGCGTTCGTGTTATATTTATAAGTAGGGATAGTGTCACCACTTACATCCTGCTGACCGGTCTGACCATATGAAAGACGAAGCTTGAGGGCAGATACAGGCTCGACATTCTTGAGGAACTCCTCATTCTTGATGTTCCATGAGAACGCAGCTGATGGGAAAATACCCCACTTGTTGTTCTGGAAGCGTGATGTACCATCGGCACGAAGTGTTGCGGTCAAAAGATAGCGGCTGTCATAGGAATAATTAAGACGACCGAAGAATGACACAAGGTAGTTTGCACCGTGATAGTTCTGAGGTTTTGCAAGATAGTAGTCAGGAGCATCCACAGGAGTGCCGTCGATCTTGTAGCTCTCGTTTGTAGACTCAGTCCAGAAACGCTGCCAAGAATAACCGGCCATAGCATCGAAGTGGTGGCCGCCGTTGAAATCATGGTTGTACGCAGCATACGCCTCCAGAGTCTGATCAAGACGCATCTGGCTGTAGTTGCTGTGGTAACCTGAGCCTGACTGGGCTGTAGAATGGAGAGACTGCTCGGAGCCTTTTGGAGCCTCGGTGTAACCGTTGGATGTTGAATAATCTATACCGAGGTTCACGTTGAAGCGAAGATCCTCAAGGCCATGAACCTTATAGTCGAACTGCGCGTTGCCGATGAAACGGTATGCAGTAGAAAGGTCCTTCTTGTCATAAAGCAGAGCGAGAGGGTTCTGACCGCACATTGCATTGTAGTTGCTGATATCGGCAAAATCCTCATATGAGCCGAAGCTGTTCCTGTCAGCATAGTGCCACCATGCACGGTTGTTCAGACCATTGACAGGGTCTACAACCGGTTTGGTAGGGTCATACTGAACTGCAGCACCGATGGCGCCCTGGTTGGCGAAGCTGTTCTGCATTGCCATGCCTTTGCCATTGAGATTGATGTTGAGATGCTTGTCCAGAAGCTGAGGATTGAGGTTCAGGGAAATGGTCTCGCGACGCATATAGCCTGTCTTCAAGGTACCGTCCTGGCTGTAAGCACCGAGAGATACACGGTATGGCATTGTGAACACCTTGCCGTCTCCGGCTTTGGCTGTACCGCTTACTGCCACGTTACCCTCATAAGTCTGACCAAGCTGGAAAATCTCTTTCTGCCAGTTGGTATTTGCAAAGTGCTGTACACCGTCAGCATCACGGTAACCCAATGCTGCAAATGCCTCAGAAGACTCACCCTTGTAGTCGATGATAGCCTGCTTGAGCTGCTCGGCTGTCATGACATCCACGAATTTGGCATTCTGTGCAAGAGAAACAGTGAAGTCTGCATCGATGTGAGGAACCTTGGAGTCTGAGGAACCTTTCTTTGTGGTGATCATGATGACACCGTTGGACGCACGCGAACCGTATATTGCAGTTGCAGATGCATCCTTGAGCACAGTAAAGCTCTCGATATCGTTAGGGTTGATGGAAGAAAGCGCATTGGATACACCAGAAATGCCGCTGTCGCTGATTGGCAGGCCATCCACAATCACGAGAGGATTGTTGTTCGCCGAAAGTGAAGAACCGCCGCGGATACGGATAGCTGCACCTGAACCGGGAGCACCGTCTCCGGCTGTTACAACGACACCGGCAGCTTTGCCCTGAAGCATGTCTGTCGGAGATGTAACTGCACCCTTGTTCAACTGGTCAGCCTTGACTGTCGAAACAGAGCCAGTCATATCGCCCTTTTTAACGGTACCGTAACCGATTACGACTACCTCATCGAGGAAGGTTGTATCCTCAGAGATGGTAACGGTTGCAGGCATCTGTGATGCCAGGAATGTCTGGGTGGCATAGCCGACACAGGTCACCTCGATGGTCGCCTCTGCCGAAGACACGTTCAGGTTGTAGTTACCGTCAAGGTCGGTTATGGTACCGTTGGCAGTACCCTTTTCGAGTACTGTAGCACCGATCACCGGACCCATTGCGTCCACAACGACACCCTTAACCGTGTATGCACCCTGGGCGAATACAGATACAGACATGACAGCGGAAGCCGCTATGCCTGCAAAAATGGTTAAGATTCTTTTCATAAAGAATTTAGTTAGTGAATAATAATGAGTTAATAGTATTTTAATGTTATTTCTTCCCTATCAGGAAGACAGAAATCGAACCGAACACCAGGAATGCTGCAGCAACAAGCAGCATCATGGCCTGAGAACCTCCGACCAGCGTGAGAACAGCTCCGCCGAGGGCTGCGGCTGCAATCTGCGGAAGGCAGATGGTGCAATTGAACAGGCCCAGATATGTGCCCATATGCTTTGTTCCCGAGAGAGCGTTTGTCAGGAGCGTGAAAGGAAGGGCCAGCATGGCTGCCCATGCTGCACCGATCATAAGAAAGCTGACAAAAAGAAGATACTGGTTATGCAGGAAAGCCGCAGAGGCGAATCCGGCAGCACCAAGAAGCAGGCTTACAACATAAGCCGTATTGACACTCCTGAACTTAGGAATGAAAATGGCCCAGAGGATAGAGCCTATAGACTGAACAGCGAAAAGGACTCCGACCCAGTTGCCGGCAGATTGATATCCGTCGGATGCCACGTCGGTGGTATCCCAGCAATTCGCAGCAACAGCGCCGTTGGTATATGTCCACATATACATGAACGCCGCCCAGCAGAAGAACTGCACCAGGCCCACCGTCCAGAAAGTCTTTGGAGCATGGAGAAGAAGCTTTACAAAGCCTTCATTTGATGAATTATCCTTGCCCCCCCTACCAGTTTGTCCGCATCCTGGGAGATGCCGTGGAAGGCAGCATACTGCTCAGGATTCATCTCTTTGACGTTCATGAAGGTATAAAGTACGCAAAGGATAAGGATGATGGCACCCACATAGAAGCTCCATTTTACCGAGTCAGGCACAACGCCGTCAGGAGCCGTATTTGCAATCCCGACCCATGTAAAGAAGATTGGGAAAAGATAACCAGCCAGGCTGCCTGCATTACACAGAAGACTTTGTATGGAATACGCCTTTGTCTTCTGATTTTCTCCCACCATGTCGCCCACCATCATCTTGAAAGGCTGCATGGCAACATTGATGGATGTATCCAGAAACATAAGGCTGAAAAGGCCGAACCACATTGCTGTATTGAGACCGAGCATCACCCTGGCACTGAAATCCAGGCTGCCGGCATTAGGCAGGAAGAACATTACAAGAACAGCGATGACAGCGCCCACAAGAAGATAAGGTTTGCGGCGGCC
>JAZRXU010000097.1:0-5047 GCA_045600345.1 Candidatus Cryptobacteroides sp.
CATTCCGACAAGAAATCCCGTAATGTCATACGCAAGCTCCACCGTATATCTCCGGAAGCCGGCATCGTGGTCACAGGGTGCTCGGCAGAGCTGCGACGCGCCGAAATCGAGAAGATAGACGGTGTACTCCGCGTGTTCGGCGCCACCGAAAAATCGCAGGTGGCAGGGTATCTTAGTGGACTGCTGCCATCCGGTGCAGGACAGCCAGGACCTTCGGACTTCGTCCTCAGCCCCTCCCATCCTTCAGTATCGTCTGGAGACAAGCAAGCTTGTCCCAGCCAATCCCACAGTCTGGGCCCCTCCCCCTGCATCTGTCCGGGGGTGGACAGAGTCCTGGCTTGCCCTACATCCGGCACGGCAGCAACCAGCCAACAAGAAGCATATTTCGGCGCGTATAGTACGGGAGAGCGTACACGTTCCTTCCTGAAGGTGCAGGATGGATGCGACTACAAATGTCACTACTGCACAGTCCCATATGCCCGCGGGGAAAGCCGCAATGAGCCGATAGCAGACATCGTGAAGAAAGCAGAAGCCATAGCCGCCACAGGTGTAAAGGAGATTGTTATCACTGGAGTGAATACCGGCGACTTCGGCAAAAGCACTGGCGAGAGCTTCTTCGACCTGCTGAAGGCTCTGAATAACGTCGAAGGCATCGAAAGATTCCGCATCAGCTCCATTGAGCCGAACCTGCTCACTGAAGAGATAGTGGACTGGATAGCATCCGGTCAGAGCAAGATACTCCCCCACTTCCATATACCTCTTCAGAGCGGATGCGACACCATACTTGAAAACATGGGCAGAAGATACCGCACAGCGGATTTTGCGAACAAGATTGCCTACATAAGGGAGAAACTCGAAAAGCCCGGACAGCAGAAAGTATTTTTCGGCATAGATGTGATAGCCGGTTTTCCAGGCGAGAGCGATGAACTGTTCGAGCAGACATACATATTCCTCAGGGATGTGATCCGTCCGGCATTCATACATATCTTCCCTTATTCCAAAAGACCGGGAACCCCTGCCGCAGAGCGCAAGGATCAGGTGCAGGACAGCAGGAAGACCGAAAGAGTGGCAAGACTTGAGACGCTCTGCAACGAGTTGCACGACGAATTTGAGCGTGCAAACAAGGGGCTGAAGTCAAAGGTCCTTTTCGAACAGAAGACAAAGGATGGCATGGCCGTTGGATGGAGTGAAGATTACATCCGCGTAGAAGTGCCATATAAGAAAGAACTTATAAACAAGATAGTGGAGGTAGAACTATAATGGGCAGAGCCAAACTTACTTTTCTGGGCTCAGGCACATCCCAGGGTGTGCCTATGATAGCATGCGACTGCGATGTATGCAACAGCACGGATCCTCGCGACAAACGTTTCCGCGCCGCTGCAATGGTGGATATGGACGGCATGAAGATAATCATAGATGCCGGTCCTGATTTCAGAATGCAGATGATACGTGAGAAAGTAAGGCACATAGATGCCATACTCCTCACCCACAACCACAAAGACCATACGGGAGGCCTCGACGACGTACGTGCCTTCAATTACTTCGAGCACAAGGACAGCCATATATACTGTGAGCCCTACGTACTAGAGGCTCTGAAAAAAGAATACCCTTACGCATTCGGCGATGTCAAATATCCCGGAGCTCCGGAATGGAGGGTACATCTGATAGAAGATGAGGATCACCTGGTGATATCCACCCATTACAACGACCCCATCCTGGTGTGGGAACAGGGTAAAGGATACATTCACACAGAACCCGAAGCTCCGGTAGAGGAGAAATCCATAGACGTGGTTCCTGTCAGGATATTCCATGACAAGAAACAGAGCTACCCTATCCTGGGTTACCGCTTCGATCAGATAGTATACCTCACCGATGTGGCTGAGTTTCCGGACAGTCAATGGGACAAGCTGAAAGGAGCATCATGCATCACCATCAACTGCGTGAAGATCGGCGCTCCTCACTACTCGCACTTCTGCCTTGAGGAAGCGATAGATTTCGCCAAGAAGGCATGTGACAAGGCCGGCATACAGCGCTGCTACCTCACGCATCTTAGCCACGCCATGGGAAAATACACAGACCTTGCCGCACGCGTGGCCTCCGAGAACAAAAGCCACGAAGGCAAGGACCTCACCATACTCCCCGCCTACGACGGCCTGGTGATAGAGTAATAAGAAGGATGTTCTTGTTTTTAAGATTTATCTCAACCGATTCTACCAGCCCACGAAGAACCGACACTGACGGCTTGCCGTGCGTAAAAAGCGATGATTCACGCACGGAATAGCATTCGATGAGCCTGCCGTGCGTAAAAAGCGATGATTCACGCACAATAAGCGTCAACTTCAATGCGAATAGCAATTTTGTCGAATATGAAAGGCTAAATCGGGTATTTCTGTAGATCAAGGGATTTATTCGGAGTAGACCATCCGCCTGATTAAA
This sequence comes from Candidatus Cryptobacteroides sp., assembly GCA_045600345.1. Lineage (GTDB taxonomy): Bacteria > Bacteroidota > Bacteroidia > Bacteroidales > UBA932 > Cryptobacteroides. Next base: position 2,437 of record JAZRXU010000097.1, read on the forward strand.
GTAACCAGACATGCGCCGGACCATACTTGAAAATCTTGCCATATCGGCAAGATTTTCTATTTTTGCAGGAGAAAATATCAATACTGCTTATCGATATAACTTACCACCTGATTGAATATGAAAAATAGTTTGAAAGTATTTGGCTGTCTCATGACAGTGGCTTCCAAGGTCAGCCTGGGTTCATGCCACAAGATGGAAAAAGATAGTAGTGACAAAGGCGACGACACTCCACAAGAAGAAGTGGTTGTTGCTACCGACCTCAGTGCAGATGGTACAGCGAACTGCTATATCGTCCCAAAGGAAGGCACATACCAGTTCAAGGCTGACAAGGGCAACTCGGGTTCCCCCGCAGGAGGCATTGCGAGCGTGGAGGTCCTCTGGGAAAAGACTGCCGCATCTTCAGAGGCGGGATGCCTTGTGAAGAATCCCAAGTGGATGAACTATACAATCATTTTCGAGGCTACTGCTGAGAAAGGCAACGCTGTCATAGCAGGAAAGAATGCTTCCGGTACCATTGTCTGGTCATGGCATCTCTGGTTCACGGATGAACCGAAAGGCCAGGTATACAACAACGATGCCGGCACCATGATGGACAGGAACCTTGGTGCCACAACCGTAGAGGATGGAGGTCTTTTCTATCAGTGGGGCCGCAAGGATCCTTTCTGCCTGGAGATCGGGTTCAAGACCGTTGATTCAAACAAGGAGACCGGTTCCATAGATTATACAATCGAGCATCCTACAGACTTCATTACCCATAATGAGGCAAACGGTGACTGGTTCTACAGCGGAAGCATCGAGACCGACATGAGCCGCTGGACTAAAAAGAAAACCATGTACGACCCATGCCCGGCCGGATATAGAGTACCGGATGGCGATGGTGGTTATGACGGTGTATGGTTTACGGCCATGAGAAAAGACCCGTACAATGAGAGCCGTGGCATCAGTAACAACGGCATTGATTTTTCCAAGACTTCTTATCCTCTCTGCTCCGAATACGTTTTTTATCCTTTCACAGGCTCCTTAAACGGAGCTACAGGAGAAATCAAGGATAAAGAGAGCGCAGGCTACTGCTGGTCGGTTGATCACTCCCCGGCATCGGTTTCCCGCTTCATGCCTTCGTTTGGATTCATGTTCTCTTCTGGTGGCTATGTAAACACGAGCGCCGCCGCTTACCGTTCCAACGGAGCGACTGTCCGCTGCATGAAAGAGAAAATCACGAAGCCTCAGATGTAATGCAGAACGCGCTTAGCTGTATCTTCTGCCACTAACAAGATTTTAGTCTGTGTTGGATTTACAGTCGGTTTATTCATTTTATTCTAGAAATTTACTGTAAAATTACAGTATTATTCTACGACACAACATAAAGAGTGACTGCCTGAGCTGAAACTCAGGCGGACTCTTTTCTTATTAGCGGTAACGGGGGCTGGTCCAAGTTAAAAGCTTTTGGAGAGAATTCGGTGCGTGGATTGCTGGTTTTCACGCACGGAATGCTCATTTGAAGGTAATCGGTGCGCAGAATGCAGGGTTTTACGCACGGAGTCGCAGATCTGTGTCAAAACATCCTTCAATCAAAATCGCGTAAACACATAGTTTTGCAGGTGAGCCGAAGGATTGTGGTTTGATGTAGAAAATGGAATGAGGCAACAGGAATACATGACACTTTCCATAAAGTTTATTAGATTTGCAGAACAGACCAATTCATTGGGATGAAGTAAGAATAAATTTATGGGAAGGGACATTATTATTGAAGAGAATGGAAGAGGCGGAATTGTCCTCTACCAAACGGCTGACGGCACAGCTCAGCTTGATGTTATAATAAGCGTAGGTTATCGCGTCCACAGTCTGAGAGGTGTTCAGTTCATTCAGCGATGGCAATAAGCGAATAGCTGCTACCCTCTTCCTTTGGTTCATGGAAAAGAACGGCATTTTGTATTCATCCAGTGGAAGTAAACGTATCGCTGACAACGCGCTGGTTGCTCTCACTCTTATGATAGTGATAAATAAACAGAATCAGTAGATAGAAATCAAATACAATGACCGCACGGCAGATACTGAAGGAATATTGGGGATATGACGGATTCCGAAGCAGACAGGAGGAGATCATAGATTCTGCTCTGCAGGGGCGTGACGTGCTCGGCATACTGCCTACTGGAGGAGGAAAATCCATATGCTTCCAGGTGCCTGCGATGATGCGTGAGGGGATAGCTCTTGTCATCACCCCTCTTATCGCCCTGATGAAAGATCAGGTGCGCAATCTGCAGAGCAGGGGCATCAGGGCACTTGCTGTCCATACCGGCATGAGCCGCCGCGAGGTGGACACAGCGCTGAACAATGCCGCCTACGGAGATTACAAGTTCCTGTACCTGTCGCCCGAGCGTCTGCACACAGACCTGTTCAGAGCATGGCTCAGCGAGCTGAATGTCAATTTCATAGTAGTGGACGAGGCCCATTGCATCAGCCAGTGGGGCTACGACTTCCGTCCGAGCTACCTGCAGATTGCAGAACTTCGGAAAATGGTGGATGCACCTGTGATAGCTCTTACCGCGACAGCGACTCCGGAAGTCACCCGCGACATAATGGAGCGTCTCGAATTTGCAGAGCCGAATATGGT
>JAZRXU010000098.1:0-6206 GCA_045600345.1 Candidatus Cryptobacteroides sp.
GCTATCATCCGTGGCGCGGCGAGCACAGAGGCTGCCAAGCAGCAGCTCCAGGCCGAGTTCAATCTCGATGATATCCAGAGTACAGCCATCGTGGAGATGCGTCTCAAGGCTCTCACCGGTCTGGAGCGTCAGAAGCTTCAGGCAGAATATGACGAGCTCATGGCCTTCATCAAACATTGCAATGAGGTTCTCGGCAGCGAGACTCTTCAGCTGCAGGTTGTCAAGGATGAGACAATGGATGTCAAGGAGAAATATGGTGATGAGCGCCGTACTGTCATCGAGCCTGCAGAGGGCGAATGGAATCCTGAGGACTTCTATGCCGATGACGATGTGGTTATCACCATTTCACATATGGGCTATATCAAGCGCACCGCCCTTACAGAGTTCAAGACTCAGAACCGTGGCGGCGTGGGTATGAAGGCCTCAAGTACCCGTGACGAGGATTTTATCGAACATATCTATATTGCCAATATGCACAGCACAATGCTCTTCTTTACAGAGCAGGGACGTTGCTACAAGCTTAAAGTGTTCGAGATTCCGGAGGGTAACCGCACTTCGAAGGGACGTGCAATACAGAATGTACTCCAGATAGACCCATCCGACTCTATCAAGACATACATCAAGGTGCCAACACTCAAGAAGGACGATGACTTCATCCGTAACCACTACGTCGTTCTCTGCACAAAACGCGGTATCATCAAGAAGACAACTCTTGAGGCGTATGCCAACATTCGCGTTTCAGGTATCAATGCCGTGACAATCAAAGACGGAGACGCTCTGCTCGAGGCTTCTCTCACCAATGGCTCCGCTGAAATAATGATGGCAGCCCGCAATGGACGTTGCGTACACTTCAAAGAGGAGGATATCCGCCCTATGGGACGTACTGCAGCCGGAGTCAAGGGTATTACCATAGATGATGACGATGAGGTGATAGGAGTAATATGCCAGAATATGGATGCCGAAGATCTGGAGCAGCGCACAATACTTGCTGTCAGTGAGAACGGCTTCGGCAAACGCTCTGATATGGGCGACTATCGTTTGACCTCGCGTGGTGCCAAGGGTGTGAAGACTCTTGATATCACAGATAAGACTGGCAAGCTTGTTGCAATCAAGAGCGTAAGGGACGATGAAGACCTTATGATCATCAAGAAGAGCGGTCTTACAATTCGCATGGCCGTAGCCGATATCCGCGTTGCCGGACGCGCAACTCAGGGTGTCAAGTTGATAAGCATACGGGAGAAGGACTCTATTGCGGCGGTATCCGTTGTCCCTAAACAGGATGAAGACGAAGCTGTTGCAACAGAAAATGCAGAACAGCCTGTAGCAGAACAGGCTTCTGAAGAATAACGGATAATTATTAACACATTAATATTTCATCATTATGAAAAAAATCATGATTCTCCTCGCGCTTGTAGCTGGCATGCAGCTCGCAAACGCACAGAAATCAGCTGATGCAGTCAAGAAGGCAGTCGAATCTGCCCAGGCAGCATCACAGGATGCCAAGAAGGCGACTAAAGTTGCAACTTGGATGAATCTTGCCAAGGCATCTATGGAGGCATATAACGCTCCTATGCTCAACGGATGGGCAGGTGCAGGACGTCAGGAACTTCAGGTCCTCATGAACGGTGTGAAGGTCGTATCGACAACTGAGGAGGTTATTGGCGAAAATGCTTATACGGTGGATCACTACAAGAACTGCGACTACTATTTCAATCAGGCTGGTGTTCTTCAGATGATTGTAGTTACCAAGCCTTACGTAAAGAACGCTCTGGAGATTGCACTCGATGCATATTCTAAAGCAGCATCTGTGGATCCTAAGGGTTCCAAGACCAAGGATATCGTGGCAGGTATACAGAAAGTTGCCGATGCGTATCAGAACGAGGCTATCAACAGCTATACTTTCGGTAAATATGAAGAGGCATCTGATGCATTCGCAAAGTCAGCTGCAGCTGCGGCTACAAGCCCGCTTTGCAAGGTAGACAGCACTTGTCTTTACAACAGCGCTCTCACTGCGTTCATGGCTCAGAAATGGGAGAAGGCAAAACAGGGTATGCAGAAATGTATCGATATCAACTATCTTGAGAAAGGTGAGGTATTTGCCAAACTTGCAGATTGTGAGAAAGCTCTCGGTGACACCACAGCTTGCAAAGCAGCTCTTGAGAAAGGTTTCGCTGTATGTCCGGATAACCAGAGCATACTTGTAGGCCTCATCAACCTGTACCTTGAGACAAATGATGATCCGGAGAAACTCTTCACTCTCCTGGACAAGGCAAAAGAGAATGAGCCTGGCAATGCTTCGCTCTATTATGTGGAAGGTAATATCCGCAAACAGCTTGGTCAGATTGATGCAGCAGTTGCCGCATATGGCAAATGTGCAGAGGTTAACCCTTCATATGAGTTCGGATTCATAGGTCAGGGTCTCCTTTATTATGACGAGGCTGTAAAGCTTCAGGAGAAGGCTCAGAATGAGTTTAATGACCGTAAGTATATGGAACTTGTCGAGCAGATGGACAAGACTCTCAAGCTTGCTATCCCTGCGTTTGAGAAAGCCTTCGAGACTACACAGCAGCCTGCCACCAAGGTCGGCGTGGCTGAGTACCTCAAGAACATCTACTTCCGCTATCGCGATCAGGATGATTTCCAGGCCAAGTACGATCAGTTCAACGAGTACGTTAAAGCTAATCAGCAGTAGAGACGCTCTACTTGCAGATAATATCTGAAAGAGGGACCTTGTTCCAGTCGAATGACGGAATGAGGTCCTTTATTTTTTGCGGTTCTCTGGTCGGTTGAAGGCCGGCATAATATGCCAGTAGGCCAGTTACCTGTTCAGGTGTCATTGTTTTTCGGATCTCTCCCATGTCCATGTCCTTGTCACGTTTGCACAGACGTCGTCCGTCTGCTGCGCAAAGTAGTGGGATATGTGCGAAGGAAGGGGGAGTGAAGCCCAGCAGCTCATGCATCCATGCCTGTTGCGGACTGCTCAGAAGCAGGTCGTTGCCGCGCACTACCTCTGTAACACCCATAAGGGCGTCATCGATGACTACAGCGAGCTGGTATGCAGCAATGCCGTCTGCACGACGCACGATGAAGTCGCCGCATTCTTTAGCGAGATTCACGCTCACAGGGCCGTAGTGGCGGTCTATGACTGTGACCTCCTCATCGGGCACCATAATCCTCCACGCCGGCTTTTTATCTAGGTTTATGCTCGCAAAAATGTCATCACGCTCCAGCCATAGCTCACGGCAAGTACCGGGATAGATGATGCGGCCATCAGACTGATGGGGAGCAGATGCGGCCAGCAGATCGGCACGTGAGCAGTAACATGGATAGATGAGCCCTTGACCGGCCAGTCTTTCGATGTAGCTGTCATATATTTCACCGCGATTGCTCTGGCAATATTCGGGATGGTCCATGCCACCTTCGTCCCACTCTAGCCCGAGCCATAGCAGATCGTCCTCGATCTGGCGCGAGAATTCCTGCCGGCTGCGACCGGGATCGAGATCTTCTATGCGGAGGAGCCATTGCCCGCCTTGACTTTTTGCAGACAAAAACGACAAGAATGCACTCAGGGCATTGCCCAGGTGCATTCTTCCAGTAGGTGATGGTGCGAAACGTCCTTTCACTTATTTGCGGCTTGCTTTTTTGTTTTTCTTGCGTTTGTTCTTGCTGACCTGCGTACGGACTGCAAGTGCAACGGCCAAAAGAACAACAACGGCAATGACAATGACTGTGGTGTAGTTTGCGTTCTGTCCTTTGATGCGGCTCCACATGGAGAGGAGTATCTCTGTGTCCTGGCCCCAGTCGTGCTCGAGAGCGCAAAGCTCTATTGTGTGACGGCTAGGATAAAGTGTAGGGTCCACGCATACTTCCTCGGCACCAGGGAAGAAATATGAAACGTCGATAGGGTCGAATTCTTCGTCAATCTGGCTTTCAAGAACACTGATATCGCCGTTTGCAGAGATGTAGCCGGTCTCTTCCATATTGCGGATTGCAATGTCAGGACGGCACATGAAGTTGATGAAGAGGGTTGCTGCGCTGATGTTCTGAGCATATTTAGGTATAACCCAGCCGTCGAACCATACTGTAGAACCTTCCTCAGGAACGACATATTTAAGATTCAGACCCACTTCTGCGCCTTCCTCGATTGCCCAGACTGCATCGCCTGACCAGTTGAGACTGAGCCATGCGCGGTCCTGTGCCATCTGATCCTTACCGAAATCGGCTTCCCATCCTGCAATAAGCTCACGCACTTCCATCATGTATGCCTCCACGTCAGCAAGGTCTTTGTCTGTAGGAATCTGCATGAGTTCATCAAGAGTTACTGTGCCCTCCTGGAGCTCTTTCTGACGAAGCGTGATGATAACAGGTCCGTATACATCACGAGGTGCATCTTTGATCAGAATCTTGCCTGCGAATTTAGGGTTGCGTATGGCATCCCATGTTGCTGCTTCCTCGTCGGTAACCTTATCGGCGTTGTAAAGTATACCTGTTGTACCCCACATATATGCTACGGAATACTCGTTGGCATCAATGTTAGGGTTGATCTGACGGAACATACCCTCGATATATGGAGAACGGTTGTTGACGATGTAGTTGATGCTGTCCGGAATGGCGCTGAAGTCGAGTGGCAGGATGAGATCGTTGTTGAGCATGCGCTCAATGATGTAGTCTGAAGGACATACGACGTCGAAGTCCTCGTGACCTTTCTCAATCTTCGAGAGCATGGCCTCGTTGACATCGAATGTCTGGTAAACGACGTGAATCTCTTCGCCTGTCACTTCCTGGTACCACTGCTCGAAGTCGGCGATCACGTTGTCACCGATATAGTCTGACCAGTTGTAGACTTTGAGAACTTTGCTGCGGTCGCTGCCACATGAGGTGGCAAGCATGAGGGCTGCAGCGAGCCAGATAAAGATTTTTTTCATTTTATTGTCTAGCTTTTTGCGCCATTTTGGCCTGGCGCACGTTGATTATGATAAGTGCAATGAGTATGAAGACGAAAAGTATCGTCATCAGTGGACGCAACTCCGGAGTAAGACCTCCCTTGCGTGCGTCTGTGTAAATATAAGTACTGAGAGTATCCAGACCGATGGTGCCACGTGTGAAGAATGTCACGGCGAAGTCGTCCAGACTCATGGTGAAGGCGAGTATGAATCCGCTTATCATGCCGGGACGCAGCTGAGGAATCATCACTTTGCGCAGGGCCTGGCCGGGAGTGGCTCCAAGGTCGAGGGCAGCTTCGTAGATGTTCGGATTCATCTGAGACAGCTTAGGCAGCACGGAAAGCACTACATACGGAGTGCAGAATGTAATGTGTGCCAGCACAACCGATACATAGCCCTGTGAGATATGGAGAAATACAAACAGCAGGAACAATGATACGCCGGTGATGATATCCGGGTTGATCATAGGGATGTTGTTGAGAAAATCCATGGTCTGTCTCTTGCGGCCGTGCAGGTTGAATATGCCTATTGCCGCTATCGTGCCAAGCAATGTACTTGCGATAGCTGCAATGCTTGCGATCAGCAGAGTGTTCTCAATGGCTGACAGCAGGGAAGAGCCTCCTTCAGCCGATCCTTTCACAAGGTTGGCGTAAAGAGCTGTGCTGAATCCTGTCCAGTTGCCCATCACTCTGCTCTCTGTGAAGCTGAATATCGCGATGAACACGATAGGAGCGTAAAGCAGAACGAGCAGAATGTAGATGTATGATTTTGCCAGAATCTTTTTCATCATATCACGCCCTCCTCTGTCTGCTGGCCGTCCTTGCCGCTGATCACGCTGGTTATGCCTATGATGATCAGCATTATGAGAGCGAGTGCTGCGCCATAATTCCACATTGATGAATTGATATTCTCCTGTATGATTGTACCGAAGAGCTTGATCTTGTTATTGGTCAGGAACTCTGAGATGGCGAAAGTGGATACCGTAGGCATGAATACCATCATGATGCCACTTATGATACCCGCTTTGGACAGAGGTACAGTGATCTTCCAGAATACCTGCCATGGGGTAGCACCCAGATCCATTGCCGCCTCTTCATAAGAATGATCCATCTTGTTCAGGACATTATAGATAGGGTATATCATGAACGGAAGATAGTCATATACCATACCGAAGAGCAGAGTGCCTTTGCCCAGGCCGATGCCGATGGTGTTGAAAAGCTCTGCTGTGGCCAGCGTCCTCATGAGAGCGTTTATCCACATCGG
>JAZRXU010000099.1:0-2949 GCA_045600345.1 Candidatus Cryptobacteroides sp.
GCGAAATTGTATTTCAGGCCATGCTCGTTATGGCCGATATCACATATGGTATATGGTTCTGCAGCAAGCACTTCCCATCTTCCGTGAAAATCGCAGATACGGGCAGCATGCTTCAGTGCATCCACATCCATATCAAGGCCCAGTACAGCCATCGCAGCCATTACCGTCCTGACATTCTTCTGCTGATAACTTCCCCGAAGGTCCATCTCCGGGAGGATTTCTATCAAGGAGCGTGTGGCGGCTTCAACCTGGACTCTGTCCACCCCCGGACAGATGCAGGGGGAGGGGCCCAAGCCTGCTTGGGAGGGGCTGAGGCTGAAGGCCGAGGGTCCAGGTGAAGCCGACCGCACCGACTTCAAAGAAATCCTATCAGCGAAGACGAGGGGGCTGACGGCAACTTCGGCGACGGCGCGGAAAACAGGGTCCGTCTCCGGATTGGACTCTCCGATGACGACTGGAACGCCGGGCTTGACGATACCGGCCTTCTCACGCGCAATCTCTGCAAGGGTATGCCCCAGAAGGTCCATATGGTCGAGACCTATGTTCGTTATGACAGAAAGCCTCGGGGTGATGATGTTTGTGGCATCCAGACGGCCTCCAAGGCCGGTTTCTATGACAGCCACATCCACATTCTCATCAGCGAAGAATTTGAACGCGAGGGCTGTCGTGATCTCGAAGAATGACAGGTCCAGATCCTCGAAATCCGCATCGAAATCCTGTATCAGCTCCCACAGTCTCTCACGCGGAACAAGCTGCACTCCGGACGGAGAAACTATCCTCATCCGCTCCCTGAAATCGAGAATGTGAGGCGAGGTATAAAGACCAACTCTCATTCCTCTGGCGACAAGCTGGGCAGCCAGCATGTTGCATGTGCTTCCCTTGCCGTTGGTACCGGCCACATGAATGCACGGATAAGCATTCTGCGGATTGCCCATCCGACGGCATATCTCAAAAGAATGACCGAGCCCGGGCTTGTATGCCGAGGCTCCCTGACTCTGAAAAGAAGGGAATCTCGTAAACAACTGAGCTATAACAGCCTCATATCCGGTATCTGAATATGCTTTTTTCATCATTTCCTTTGGACTGAACGCAAAATTACTTAATTTTGACTAATTATTGCGCATTTGATGAAAGATAAGACGTCTCCCCTTTTCTCCACATACATACTCGACGGAGTCCAGATGGATGAAACTCCGTTCAGCGCTCTTTATGACTGCCTTGACGGCGACGGAAGTGTGGAGGCGCCAAAAAAAGAATTCGAGCCTATAATCGATGAATACATGGACAAAGTTCCATCATCGTTCGAATATGACCCTTCAAAGATCGAAGAATATGCGCTGAAAATCATCCAGAGCCCATACAACCGCAAACGCGTGGACATGTCGCATCCTGTGGCATGGACCCGCAACGCCATCAACTCCCTGCTGCTCGAGACCATATTCAAAGACGGACATTTCACGCTGGAAAACTTGCTGCTGATGTGTCAGTGGGATTGGGTCAATTCGCCGGCCGGCAATATGGCGGCATTCTATGACAGTACGGTGACGGCCGGCAGATACCTCGCCGATCTGGGCGTCAAGCTCGACCGATATTTCATAGAGAGCAACTGGCGCCACTGCCTTTTCGAGATTGTGGTGCGCAGCAAGATAAGTTCACGGCGCAAATGCAGCGAAAGAATGCAGCCGTCAGCTTCAGACTGGGTGGTATTCATCCCCTTTGATGACGTGGCGCACCTGCATCTGGGAGGATCCGCGCTCAGCACGCTTGTAGGCGAAGGCAGCGGCAGCGAGATGGATGGCGGAGACCCGGCATATTTCGCAGACTGCTTCGAGGTGGTACGTGAACTGGTGGAAGACGGCGTGATCACCGCAGGAGTACCGGTAGGACGGGGAGGTCTTATGGTGGCCGCCGAGAAGTTCAGATCACACTACGGACTCACGATGGATATCGGAGGATTCATGCAGGCAAAGAGTGAGAACGACATGATCAAAGCACTGTTCGCCGAGATTCCGGGCGTATTGGTGCAGTTCAGGGACATAGACTACGATTACGTGGATGCGCAATTGATGCTGCAGGATATAGCATACTATCCCGTTGGCCATCCGGAGCCGGAAAAACACGAACTCAATATCGCCAAAACCAGGAAAAACGACGTATCCGGCATATTAAGCATGCTACTTGGCCAGGCCACTGAAGGAGAGGACTAGTTTTATATTATATTTTTTGTATATTTGTCTACTTTACCATTACAAATCCCAATAAGCAATAAGTAATTTCTAATCAATAATTAACTAATTTATGGCAACTAAAAAACGCGTATATCGTTTCGGCGGCAGAAACGCCGAAGGCGATGGTAAAATGAGAGAGCTTCTCGGCGGCAAAGGTGCTAACCTCGCTGAGATGTGCAAGCTCGAGATTCCTGTTCCTGCAGGTTTCACCATCACTACCGAGTGCTGTACTGAGTACTACGAGCTTGGTGGTGGCTATACTGACGAGCTTCGCAAGGATGTAGCCGATGCACTCAAGGCTACTGAGGAGATCATGGGTATGAAATTCGGCGACAAGGAGAACCCTCTTCTCGTATCATGCCGTTCAGGTGCCCGCAGCTCAATGCCTGGTATGATGGATACCATCCTCAATATCGGTCTTTGCTCTGCCACCATCCCCGGTATGATCAAAAAGACTAACAACCCACGTTTCGTATATGACGCATACCGTCGTCTCATCATGATGTATTCTGACGTTGTGATGGAGAAGGCTGAGGGTATCGAGCCGGCTGATGGCCAGGGTATCCGCCAGCAGCTCGACCGCATGATGGAAGAGCTCAAGGAGAAGAAAGGTTATGCATCTGATACCGACATCACCGCTGACGAGCTCAAAGAGCTTGCTGAGCAGTTCAAAGTACGTATCAAAGAGGTTCTCGGCGTAGAGTTCCCTGATGATGCACAG
>JAZRXU010000100.1:0-4379 GCA_045600345.1 Candidatus Cryptobacteroides sp.
GTATGAGATGTTCCTCGGCCCTCTCGAGCAGAGCAAGCCATGGGATACAAAAGGCATAGACGGCGTGAACCGCTTCCTGAGGCGCGTATGGCGACTTTTCTGGGATCGCGATGAGTTCCTTGTTACTGAAGACAAGGCGACGCCGGCAGAGCTCAAGACTTTGCATAAGCTCATTGCAAAGGTGCAGGAGGATACGGAGAACTTCTCATTCAATACTACCGTCGCTGCATTCATGATTGCCATGAATGAGCTCGGAGAACAGAATTGCCACAAGCGTGAGATCCTTGAGCCTTTCGTCATCATGCTCAGCATCTATTGCCCTCATATATGCGAGGAACTTTATCATGCTCTCGGACATGAAGAGAGTATTACTTATGCCAGGTTCCCTGAGTATGTGGAGGCATATACTGTGGAGAATACCTGCACATATGCTGTGTCATTCAATGGCAAGACCCGTTTCACTGTGGATATGTCCAAGTCTGCATCAAAGGAAGAAGTCGAGGCTGCTGTCCGCGCGATGGAACAGACTGCAAGATATGTCGGTGAAGGCTCTATAGTCAAAGTGATTGTTGTTCCTGGCAAGATTGTCAACATCGTAGTCAAGTAGTATGTCATCTTCATGGCTTAAAGCATTCAGAGCGACAGGCGATTATGTCATAATCACACTTGGCTGTCTGATTTATTGTATCGCCTGGATGCAGATATTCGTCCCCAACGGACTTATAAGCGGAGGTATCACCGGTCTTTGTACCGTTATCCAGTATGGAACCGGATTCCATCTTTCATATAGTTACGCCATTGCCAATGTGTTATTGCTGATGGTGGGCTTCTTTATGCTCGGCAAGTCGTTCGGCTTCCGTACCATCTATGCGCTGGCGGCTATCTCCGTTTTCATGGAGCTGCTCCCGCATCTGTCCCTTCCTGTCCTTTCACTTAAAGATGATATCCTGAATGCGGTTATTGCCGCCTTTGTGGAGGCTATAGGTATCTCCATCCTTATGAATAAGGGCGGCAGCTCCGGCGGTACCGATATCATAGCTCTCATTATCAACAAGTACTGGCCTGTTACACCGGGCACCGTATATATGGTGCTGGATATAGCCATCATTGCCTCGCTCCTGTTGATTCCCGGCAAAACTATCGATGATGTGGTGTATGGCTACACTGCCGTCATCGTTTTCTCCCTGGCTCTGGACTATATTCTTCTGGGACGCAAGTCTTCTGTGCAGATAATGGTTTTTTCCGAGAAGTATCAGGAGATTGCAGATTATATCAATAATGTCATGGATCGCGGTGTCACTGCACTCAACGCGGTCGGATGGTGGTCAAAGAATGATAAGAAGGTCCTTCTGATACTTGTCCGCCGCAATGAGATGAGCCTTGTCACTCACAAGATAAAGGAGATCGATCCCAAGGCCTTTGTGTCCGTGACTCCTGTGAAAGATGTATACGGCGAGGGATTTGAGGAAATCAAGACAGGACTTAAGTTGAACAAGAGCAAGTCTGCCCATAGCAATGGTAAATAGAAAGAACGTCTGGAAACTGATATACGACTATATACTCATTACATTAGGTACCTGTATATATGTCGGAGCATGGAGCCTGTTCCTCATGCCGAACAATCTTATCGGAGGAGGCGTCTCGGGCCTGGCTGCCATCATCTATTATGCAACCGGCATATCCATGGGTATCACCAACTTCGGCATCAATGCAGTGCTGCTTGTGATGGCTGTGATCATATTGGGACGCAGTTTCGGTGTCAAGACGGTCTATGCCATCGTTGTGGCGTCGCTCGGATTCCAGTTCTTCCCTATGATGATTCCACAGGACTTTGTCCATGAGTTTGCCCTGGAGAATGGCAAGATGCTGTGTGTCATGATGGGCGGTGTCATGACAGGACTGGGCATAGGAATCACGTTTACGCGCGGGGGAAGTACTGGCGGCACGGATATTATTGTGATGATTGCCAGCAAGTATAGGGATGTGACGCCGGGACGAATGCTTCTCATGCTTGATATGATAGTCATATCCATGTCTCTGTTCGTGCCTTCGTATCTCCCGGATGGCAGTGAACTGTCTTTCACCAGCAAACTGGCAACTGCCATTTATGCATTTGTGTTGGTGGGAGTTAATGGTTATACCGTGGATATGTATCTTACGGGTAGCAAACAGTCTGTCCAGATATTCATATTCTCGAAGATGTATGATAAGCTGGCGGATGAGATCGCTTTCCGTCTCAACAGGGGTGTTACCCTGCTTCATTCAAAGGGATGGTTCAATAAGCAGGAAAGTGAGGTGCTGATGGTCGTGGCGCGCAAGACAGACCTTTCCCAGATACTGGCTCATATAAAATCAGTAGACCCTGATGCCTTCATTTCTGTATCTACAGCCATGGGCGTTTATGGACTTGGTTTTGATGCAATCAAGAATAAATTGCAGAAAAATAAGGAGATTGATGGCAGAAAAAATTAAAAATTAACAAAAAAACATAAAAAATCACAAAATCTGCAGTGGGGGCGTCTTTTGATTTCTCAAGACGTCCCCACTGACGTATTTTCCCCATAGCTAAATGAAATGCTATGGTAAAGATTTTAATTCTTCTGTTTTCTCATTTGATTTTTATTTGCATCGGGGTGGTCCTTGGAAGGTCGTGGCATGCGTTAATCAGTTTTTTCAAGATGAAAAGATATAGAAAAAATGAGGCGATGAAAAGCCCTGATGTGCTATACAAAAATCTTCAGGAATATTTTGCCCGTGAAAAGCCTTACCTTGATTCGCAGCTGGATATAAAATACGTGGCCAAGAGACTTCTCACAAACAGGACGTATCTTGCTCGTGCAATAAAGGAGAACGGGGGCGTGAACTTTAACTACTTCGTGAATTCCTACAGAATCAGGGAGGCAATCGACATATTCCGCATGGACCCGCTCGCTCGAGTGGGTGAGACCGCTACGAAAATAGGGTTCAACAGCTCGTCAGCCTTCACAATGGCGTTCAAGATATATGTCAATATGACGCCGAAGCAGTGGAAGGATTACTATATGTTTACTTCAGTCTCAAGACTCGATAAACCAGCAGGAAAGTCATCGCAGCCGCGCAAAGGTAGATCAGGCCGTACTGCATCTGGTCGGTGATTATCTCTGAAATGTACTCTTTGCCTTGGAATGCGGGAATCTGAGAAAGAAGTACGCTGAAACTGTTGTTGGCGCAGTGCATCAGCATGGTGAGCTTCAGTGAGCCTGTTTTATAGTAAACGATGCCGAACAGTGAACCAAGTACGAATGCAGGCAGGGCCTGCCAAGGGTTCATGTGTATTGCTGCAAAGAACAGGGCTGATACGATGATGGCGACAGCGGGATTCGTCTTTTTCAGCAATCCCCTGAGTATCATGCCACGGCACAGCCATTCTTCAAAGAATGGTGCGAATATGGCTGTTGTCAGGAGAGATATCCATAGAGGACCGCCGGTAAGCATGTCCATTGCTGATTTCATGTATTCGTAGAATGGGCCCCAGAACTGTCCTGTAGTAGGAATTATCTTCATTGCCGGCTCTGTGACTATGGCAAGGGCAATTGTTCCGGCGGCGCACATGAATGCAAGTGTGAACCTGTTTATCTGTCCCGCAGCGACCTTATATGAGTCCAGCGGGGTGCATTCTTCATTCCATATCATGGCCTTGCGGCTGCTGATGGATGCGTACATCATCGGCGGAATGAACATTATGGGATATGTAATCAGCATCTGCATGGACATCGAGACATCCATGCCTGGAATCCTGATCAGCAGGAACTGTACAAAGCTTCCAAGTAGCGATCCGGCAAGCAAGAGGCCCAGCATTGCAAACATGCCTCCCCAGCCTGGAGCGTAACCGTTGAATCCTGATAACAGGTCAAATGATTTTTCTTTTTTGTGTACCATGGAATGCTATTTTTTGAGATATTTACCGGTGTGAGTGTCGGGACTTATGCTTTCAGGAGCGCCGCTATACACAATCTCTCCACCTTTGTCACCGGCTTCCGGACCCATGTCTATTACCCAGTCGGCAGCCTTGATGACGTCAATGTTATGTTCTACCACAATAACGCTGTGGCTCTTCTTCAAAAGAATGTCAAAGCACCTCAGCAGAGTTTCCACATCTTGAAAATGAAGTCCGGTGGTAGGTTCGTCGAATATGAAGAGTATGTGCTTGCGCTTCTGCTCGGAGCTCATCGAGAGGAAGTAGGCGAGCTTGATGCGCTGGCTCTCACCGCCTGATAACGTATTGCTGCTCTGTCCCAGCTTGATGTAGCCAAGTCCCACATCTGCTATGAACTGAAGTTTCGATGCGATAGACTGTGCGATCTTGTCTTTGTCCTGTTTGAAGAAATCGATGGCTTCAT